>JANNGN010000228.1:0-6637 GCA_031403895.1 Rubrivivax sp.
GGTGTAGCCCAGTTGCGCCAGATTGGCCAACACATGGGGCGGCAGCGGCAGGGTGCTGAAGGCGGCTTTTTCCGCCGGGGTTTGGGTCGGCGCAGGAATCGGGCTGTTCATGAGCGATTATCGGAGGCTGTTGCGCAGCCACTCGCTGCCTTGTCTTTCTGCCTGTCTTGATGCACACCAAACCTGCCCCCGCCACTGCCGACCCCGCCCACCTGCCCAACCCGAAGCACACCAGCCGTGTGCCGCAGCACATCAGTGCCGAACAGCTGGGCCGCATCCGCCAGTCGGCCTTTGCGCTGCCGCAGGTGGTCAAGCCGGCCGACTACGTGACAGAAGGCAGCAAGGGTTTCGAGCTGCACCTGGACAAGCTCGGCTTCGTGCTGCTGCAAAAGCCGGTCTCGGGCGCAAGGCCCAGCCGCTGGATCGACCCCGCGCTGATGGCCAGCGCCGTCGCGCATCTGGACACGCTGGGCGCGGTTGCCAACGCGCCTGAGGCGCGCCTGCTGATGGTCGAGCGCACGGCCGCACTCGAAGGCCTGGGGCTGACACGCCGCGCCGGGCAGTGGACGCGACTCGTCAGCCACACGCTGGCGCTGGCAGCGGGTTCGGCCGATGCTGTATGGCAAGTGCCGGTGCTGTTCCGTGTCGATGTCGATGCCGCGCCCGTGTGGGATTTCTACCGGATGGGCGACAACGCGGCGCTGCTGTCGGCGCTGGGCGCCGTGCCGCCGTACCCCCACGCGACTGAACTGCAGACGCATCTGGCGCGGCTGGTGGCGCGCAGTGAAGCGCTGCAAGGCCACCACCTGCAGTCGCTGCTGCCGCGGCTGCAATCGGAATGCGCCACGCCGCAGCCGCTGACTGAATTGCTGGCGGCCTGCTCGCGCGCGCAAGACCGATGGGAACACCAGGTCGCCGAGCTCGACACGCTGCAGGGGCTGAACCGTGAACTCGCGTTCCAGGGCTATCCCGACACCTTCCCGAAAGCGCGGCGCGCGCAGCGCCAGATTTCGCTCTACGTGGGGCCGCCCAACAGCGGCAAGACCCACGCCGCTTTCGAACGCCTGGCGCAGGCGATGGACGGCGCCTACCTGGCGCCGCTGCGCCTGTTGGCGCTGGAAGGGCGCGACCGGCTGGTGGCGCGCGGTGTGCCGTGTTCGCTGCTGACCGGAGAAGAGAACGTGCCAGCCGACGGCGCGCGCGTGGTCAGCAGCACGATCGAAATGGTGGGCACCAACACCGAAATCGACGTCGCCGTGATCGACGAAGCGCAGATGATCTTCGACGCCAGCCGAGGCTGGGCCTGGACGCAGGCCATCGTCGCCGTGCCCGCGTCAGAGGTCATCATCATCTGCAGCGGCTTTGCGGTGCCGGCCATCGAGAACCTGCTCGGCCTGTGCGGTGAACGCTGTTCGGTGCGCGAATTCGAACGCAAGCAGCATGTGGAAATGCTGCCGCAGCCGGTGCCGATGTCGTCGCTGAAGCTCGGTGATGCGGTGGTGGCATTCAGCCGGCGCGACGTGCTGACGTTGCGCGACGCCATCGCCGCCAACGGCCACCCGGTGAGCGTGATTTACGGCGCGCTGCCGCCCGAAGTGCGGCGCCGCGAGGCAGAACGGTTTGCCACCGGCGAGAGCCACATCCTGGTGGCCACCGACGCCATCGGCATGGGCCTGAACCTGCCGATCCGGCGCGTGCTGTTCAGCACCCTGACCAAGTTCGACGGCCAGAGCGACCGCACGCTGGACGAATCCGAGGTGCACCAGATCGCCGGCCGCGCCGGCCGCTACGGCATCCATGAAGAAGGCTTCGTCGGCGTGCTGAAAGACGCCGAGCCTTCGGCTCTGCGCGTGCTGAAAGAACTGCTGGCCAAGGTGCCGCGCGCACCGCGCGACTTCAAGGCGCCGGTGGCGCCGAATGGCTGGCACGTGGACACCATTTCATCGCGTCTGCACAAGACGCAGCTGAGCGAGGTGCTGGGTGTTTTCATGCAGCAGTTGAAGCTGGACGACGCGCACTTTGCGGTGGCCGAACTGGAGCAGATGCTGGAGTTGGCGGCCGAACTGGACAAGAGCGCCTCACGCTTGACGCTGAAGGAACGCTTCACCTACGCGCAGGCGCCAGTGGACATGCGCACCGATGCGCTGGTGCAGGAATTTCTGGCATGGAGCCACCGCCATTCGCAAACCGGCAAGGCCGGCCGCCCGTGGTTTCTGGACGCGGTGGACAGCCACAGCCGGCTCGAACGCATGGAGCAGGCACTGCGCGGCTGCACGCTGTGGCTGTGGCTGGACCTGCGCTTCCCTGGCGCCTATGGCCACGTCGAAGAAGTGCAGGCCCTGCGAAGTGCGCTCAACGACGGCATCGAGCGGCAGCTCAAGGGCAAGCGGCCACTGGCGCAGGTGCGGCGGGCGCGGCACTGAGGCGCGCCCGCCTTAGGTTTAGACCTTAGCGGTGACGGTCCTGGCGCCAATCGCGGCGGTCATCGCGGCGGTCATCGCGATCTTCGCGTTGGCCGCGGCCATGGTGGCCGTGGCGCTCGTCGCGGTCGCGGTAGCCGTTCCCGTCACGGTCCCAGCGCGGGTTATAGACGCGGTCATAGCGGTTGGGGATGCCGTCGCCGTCCACGTCCCAGTGCCTCGGCTCGCGGTACGCGGGGCCTTGGCGGTAATCACGGCCGGGCAGCACCACCACCGGGGCTGGCAGGTACACCGGGGCTGGCAGGTACACCGGGGCCGGCATGTACACCGGTGCGGGTCGATACACCGGTGCAGGCTGGTACACGGGTTCGGGGTAATACGCCGGGCCGGGGTAGCCGCCGCCCTGCGAGCCGATGGTCACCTGCCATTGCACATCGACAGGTCCGCGCGCCTGGGCGCCGCCGCTGGCCAGCGAAGCCGCCAGGGTGGCGGCGGCGGCAAAGGCTGCGAAGGCGAATTTGCGAGTGGTCATGGATTCAACTCCTTGCTGGTGATGCGGGCGTTCGATGGGCCCCGCCCTTGATGAAACGCCGGGAGCCAGCGGACGGTTCACCACTGTCGTGTGAACGGCTGTAAAGGCCGCCGCAGTGCGTGCGAACCGGCAAGGGACAATGCGGCAATGAAAACCCCCGCAAGGCTGCAGGCCCTGGTCGATGAAGGCCTGATCGACAGCGTGGTGCGCCAGCTGATGAGCGGCAAGGAAGCCAACGTCTATGTCGTGCGCTGCGGCGACGACACGCGTGCCGCCAAGGTCTATAAGGAAGCCACGCACCGCAGTTTTCGCCAGGCCGTGGACTACACCGAGAACCGCAAGGTCAAGAACACACGCCAGGCGCGTGCCATGGCCAAGGGCACGCGTTACGGCCGCGCGCAACAAGAAGCGGTGTGGCAAAGCGCCGAGGTCGATGCGCTGCACCGCCTGGCGGCGGCTGGTGTGCGCGTGCCAAGGCCCTACAACTTTGCCGAAGGCGTGCTGCTGATGGAGCTGGTGACCAACGCCCACGGCGACGCCGCGCCGCGCCTGAACGACGTCGTGCTGACGGCCGCCGAAGCACGCGCCCACCACGCCACGTTGCTGCAGGAGGTGGTGCGCATGCTGTGCGCGGGCGTCGTGCATGGCGACCTGTCGGAATTCAACATCCTGCTGGCGGCCGACGGGCCGGTCATCATCGACCTGCCGCAGGCCGTGGACGCGGCCGGCAACAACCACGCCGCCCGCATGCTGCTGCGCGACGTGGGCAACTTGCGCAACTTCTTTGGCGCATCGGCGCCCGAGCTGCTGGCGACGCAGTACGGCGCCGAGATCTGGGGCTTGTATGAACGTGGCGTGCTGCAGCCCGGCACGCCGCTGACTGGCCGCTACCAGCGCCAGCAGGGCGCGGTGGACCTGGGCGCGCTGATGCGCGAGATCGACGACGCGCGCGATGAAGAGTCGATGCGCCGCATGCGCATGCACGCCGCCGCCTGAGGCCATGATGCCGAGCGACCCACGTCAGCACAGCGCTGCGGCCGAGCGCAACCAGGGGCCGATCGTCGGGCAGTTGATGCGGCTCCTGCCACCCACCGGCCTGCTGCTGGAAGTTGCCAGCGGCACGGGCCAGCACGCAGCGCACGCTGCTGCAGCCCTGCCGTCGTGGCGCTGGCAACCGAGCGATGCGGATGCTGGTGCGTTGGCCAGCACGGGCGCCTGGTGCGACGGCTTGCCGAATGTGCTTGCGCCAGTGATGCTGGATGTGATGGCGCCCGTCTGGCCTGGCGTGCCGGCGCCGGTCGATGCGATCTTCAACGCCAACATGATCCACATCGCGCCCTGGCCGGTGTGCGCAGCGCTGATGCAAGGTGCGGCGCGCCACCTGTCAGCGCAGGGGCTGCTGCTGATGTACGGCCCCTACCTTGTCGAAAGTGAAGTCACGGCTGCCAGCAACCTGGCCTTCGATGCCGACCTGCGCCGACGCAATGCCGCCTGGGGCCTGCGGCGGCTGGCCGATGTGCAGGCGCAGGCGCTGGCAGTCGGGTTGCAATTGCAGAAGCGGGTGGCGATGCCGGCAAACAACCTGTTGCTGGTGTTCGTGCGCGGGCCGCGCGACTGATTCAGCCGCCAGCGCGTTTGGCGCTGATGTCCTCCTGCTGCAGCCAGGCCAGCACTTTTTCAACATGGTCGCCCTGCACTTCCAGCACGCCGTCCTTCACCGTGCCACCGGCCCCGCAGGCGCTGCGCAGCCGCTTGCCCAGCGTCGCCAGGGCAGCATCGTCCAGCGCCAGCCCGCGCACCATCGTGACGGCCTTGCCGGCGCGGCCTTTGGTTTCGCGGCTGACGCGCACCGCGCCGTCAGAGCCAGCAGCACCTTGTGCCGCACGGGCCTGCGCGGCGCAGGAGCACGCGCTCAGCGGCTGTCGGCAAGCCGGGCACATGCGCCCGCTGTCGGTGGAATAGACGAGACCGCCAGGCCCGGGTTTACGCAGGTTCATCGGGCCGATGATGCCAAAGGCGGCCGGCCAGAAACGGGGCTACGACAGCGTGCGCTTGGGCAGCAGGTTCGGCCACAGCCGGTCCAGCCGCAGCACCTGCAACTTGATGCGGTAGTCGATGTCGGCGGCCTGGCGCTCGACGAGGGCTTCGATCTGCGAGCCCAGCGTGTCGGCCGGCAGGCCGAGTTGGGCCACGGCGTCGGCGCCGTCAAAGCTGATCTGCGCGCCGGCACGGCGCACGATGCTGAGCATGGCGGTGTTCTCGCGCGCAATGTGGATCGCCATCGAATGCGCGCCCCGGTTGCGGGCGTGCGTGACTGCGTGGCTGAAGAGCCGCGCGCCAATGCCCCGGCCCCGCAGGTGCGGGAACACCGAGACGCCGAATTCGGCCAGACCGGCGTCGCTGTCAAAGGCCAGGTGAGCCATGGCTACCAGGGTCAGGCTGCCGTCGAACACGCCAAAGAGTTCATCGCGGCCAAAGTCCAGCTGCGCCACGTAGCGCCCGATCTGTTCGTCGCTGGCGACGTGGCCGAAGCGCAGGTGGCGGTCCTGTTCGTTCAAGGACTGAAGATGGTCGAGCACGCGGCTGCGGTGGTGTTCGCCCAGTGTGCGCACGGGCAGCCAGTGCCAGGGCTTGCCGGCGGGCGGCTCGCCAGCCGGCAGGGCGGATTCGAGATGATCGGTTTGTGACTTCACGGCGGGTCTCCCCAGGTACGACCAGCGGCATGCTACCGCAAGCATTTAGGGTTTACCCTCAAAGTGTGCTGGCTCCCAGCACTTGACTTTGCGGCACTCACAAGCTTGCCCGCAGCAGAACCAGTATGAGCCGTTGTATAGTTGCGGGCTCTCCTGGGTTCGGCCGGGGGAGAACGCCACAACAGCCAGCCACGGCAGCCCCGCATTCAAGTGCAAGGCAAGTGCGCCGGAGAGGCCGCCTCAACAAGCGGTTCCGATGGGCACCCGTGGCGCCAACCAGATCCCGAAAATCCTGCGCGATTGTCCTGCCCCGGCAGGCATGCGCACACACAGAAAGCCCTCATGAAGACCTTCAGCGCCAAGCCGGCCGAGGTGAAGCACGAGTGGTTTGTGATTGACGCCACCGACAAGGTGCTCGGACGTGTTGCCAGCGAAGCAGCACGCCGTTTACGCGGCAAGCACAAAGCCATCTACACGCCTCACGTCGATACCGGTGATTTCATCATCGTCGTCAATGCCGACAAGATCCGCGTCACGGGGGCCAAGGCCACCGACAAGATCTACTACCGGCACTCGGGTTACCCGGGGGGCATCTACGCCACGGCGTTCAAGGACATGCAGGCCAAGCACCCCGGCCGCGCCCTTGAAAAGGCCGTCAAGGGCATGTTGCCCAAGGGCCCGCTGGGTTATGCCATGGTCAAGAAGCTGAAGGTCTATGCCGGTGAGTCGCACCCGCATACCGCTCAGAGCCCCAAGCCGCTTGAGATCTGAGGACGAAACGATGATCGGAATTTGGAACTACGGCACCGGCCGGCGCAAGTCGAGCGTGGCACGCGTCTTCATCAAGAAGGGCAGCGGCCAGATCGTCGTCAACGGCAAGGCCATTGGCGACTACTTTGGTCGTCAGACCTCGATCACGCTTGCATGGACGCCTTCAACTCATCAATAGCCCTCTCAACATCTCCTTCCGTCGACCCAAACCTATCTCCCAT
>JANNGN010000229.1:0-1525 GCA_031403895.1 Rubrivivax sp.
GTGATGTAGCGCGCGTAGCCGATCTTCTCGGACAGGTAGGTGGCGTAGAAGATGTACTTGGGCTTGAAGTAGGTGTAGGCCTTGGTGCGCTTCAGGTCACCCAGGTCCAGCCCCAGGCCGAAGTCTTTCAGGCTCTGGTTGATGAAGCCGGCATGGCGCGATTCGTCGCGCGCCATGAAGCGCATCAGGGCCTTGATGTCGGGGGTTCGTGACGTTCTTCTGGATCTCGTTGTAGAGGATGCAGCCCGAAAATTCCGAGGTCACCGAGCTGATCAGGAAGTCGAGGAATTCCTGCCGCAACTCGGGCGACCACTGCGCCATCTGCGCCTGTGCTTCGGCGGCAAAGGCCGGCGTGCGCTGGAAGTGGTCGTGGTTGTTGTCGCCTTCGTATTCGGCCAGCAGCGCGTTCCATTCCTGGCGGATGGGATTCACGTCGATACGGTCCATGGCCTTGAAGTCGGTGGTGTAGAAGCGCGGCGTCAGCAGCGTGTCCTGCTTGGCCTTGCGCGCCACTTCGGCGCTGCTGTCGATGGTCTGGGTGGCGCTCATGTCGGCTTCCTGTCGGCTCGGGTGTGAAGGGTCAGCAGGCGGGCAAAGGTGGCCGCGTTGGTGCTGCCGAAAGATTCAAGGTCGATGCGTTCGCCGGTGGCGGGATCGGACAAGGTCAGGCGGCCGTCAGCGCGGCCGATGAGGTCGAATGGGGCCTCAGCACCGAGGTCGCGCTTGCGCCGTTCGCGCGCCATGGCGCGCAGTGCGCCGCGCAGGAAGCCGGCTTCGCCGTGCACTCGCTCAAGCTCGGCACCGCTGCGGCCGTCCAGCACCGCCACGCTGCCGTCGGCGCGGTCTTCAAAGCGCAGGCTGCGCGTGGCGACAGCGCCAGCGTCGGGGCTGCGGATGGCGGTGCCCGACAGCCGCACGGCGGCGGTGCCGAGCAGCGTCACCAGCACCAGCGCGGCCATGGCCAGCAGCAGGCCCTTGGGCAGCGCGTTGATTTGCGACGGCGTGTGCATGGTGGTGGCGTGCTCAGCGGCTGGCCAGCGCGGGCGTGGCCGCGCTGGCGGGCTCGCGGGCTGCATCGGGCGTCGGCGTCAGGGTCAGCCCGGTTGAACGCGACCAGGCCTGCGACAGCACTTGCGCCACCACGGCGGCCTGCGGCACGCTGCGCAACATCGGCTCGGGGTGCGCCAGCCGGAAGGGGCGCGCGTGCGGCCACAGGTGCAGCCAGGCGATGCGGTCTTCACCGCTCAACATCAGAGGCAGGTCGCCGGTGGCGTCATCGGCCACATGCAGGCCGGCCCCGCTGATGCGTTTGAAGGGGATGTTGAAGGTCAGCGTCAACACGATGCCGACGCGCATGACGACCCGCTTGTCAGTGATGGTGTAGACGGCGGTGCGCGCCGAGAGCCAGGCCATCAGCAGCATGCCGCCGATGGCGGCTGCGCCCAGCAGGCTCATCCACAGCACGGCCACCGCCATGGTGGTGACGGTGGCCTCGCCGCCGCTCACCAGCACCACCAGGCGCAGC
>JANNGN010000230.1:0-1986 GCA_031403895.1 Rubrivivax sp.
GTTCGAGGTTCTCGGTGACCGTCATCTGTGGGAACAGCTGGCGCCCCTCTGGAACGAGCGACAGGCCCTGCTGCACGAGCTCGCTCGCCTTCGCGTCTGCGGGCAGCTCTGCGCCGTCCAGCAGCAGCTTGCCGGTGCGCGGGATGAGACCGGCGATGGCTTCGAGCAGCGTCGTCTTGCCGGCACCGTTGGGCCCCAGGATGACGGTGATGCCGGGGCGCGCTTCCAGGCTCAGGCCGCGCAGCACCAGGAAGCGGCCGTAGCCAGCACTGAGCCCCTCGACCTTCAGATAGGCCAGGCGGCGGTTGAGCGCGGTTTCGATGTCCTGCTTCATGCGGACTCCATCATCTCGTCGCCCAGATACGCCTCGATGACCTCGGGGTTGCGCACCACCTCGGCCGGCGTGCCGTCGGCGATCTTGCGGCCTTGGTGCAGCACGAGCACACGCTCGACATGGCGCAAGAGCGTGGTGACGGCGTGTTCGATCCAGATCACGGTGAGGTCCAGTTCGTCGCGCAGGCGGCGGATTAGCTGCGCCATCGCCTGCACTTCGTTTTCGGTCAGGCCGGCGGCCACCTCGTCCAGCAGCAGAAGCCTCGGTCGCGTGGCCAAAGCCATGCCGATTTCCAGCAGCCGCTGTTGGCTCGGCGTGATGGCTGCTGCCGGCAGCGCCGCCTGCGGCGACAGGCCGATCAGATTCAGGATGCTCGCCGTGTCCTTCAGCAGCCACGACGCGGTGCGCCCCCGGCCGGCAAACTGCAATCCGAAGTTGACGTTGTCCACCACGCTCAGCTCGGCAAAGACGCGCGGCGTCTGGAAGGTGCGCGCCACGCCCTGGTGGGCATAACGGTGAGGCTGCTGGCCAGTGAGCCGTTTGCCATCGGCAAAGATGTCGCCGGCAGTGGGCGCGATGACGCCCGAGAGCGCGTTGAAGAAGGTCGTCTTGCCAGCGCCATTGGGCCCGATGATGCCGACCAGTTCACCCGGTGCGAAGGCCGCGCTGACGCCGTCCACGGCCACCAGGCCACCGAAGCGCACGGTGAGCTCGCGCGCTTCGAGCAGCGCATGGCCGTTCATGCATCCACCTTCTTCACGCGCAGGCCGCGCCACCAGCCTTTGAGGTCTGCACGCCACTGCGTGAAGGTCTCGAGCTTCAGCGACGCCAGCCCACCCGGCAGGTACAGCACGCAGACGATCAGCAGCACGCCGAGCGACATCATGTACAGCTGCGGCACCTGCAGCCGCAGCGTCTCGGCCAGCAGGCTGAAGACGACCGCCGCGATCAGCGGCCCCCACAGCGTGGCGGCACCGCCGATCAGCGCGATCAGCACGGTCTGGAACCCGATGAAGGGGTTGAAGACCGTGGTCGGGTCGATGTAGGTCCAGCGCACGCTCATCGCCGCGCCCACCGCGCCGGCGAATGCAGCGGTGATGGCGAAGCCCGCCACTTTGACGAGCCGCGTGTTCACGCCCAGCGTCTGCGCACGCTGCTCATCGGCGCCGATGCCGGCCAGCGCCAGGCCGAAGCGGCTGCGCCGCACGACGATGGATGTCAACACTGCCAGCACCGCCAGCGCCAGCACCGTGAGGTAGATCGTGTCGCGGTCTGGCACTTGAAAGCTGTTGAATTGACTTCAGAACATGGTTGGAAAGTATTTGATGTTTTAGAACGCGCTTGACATTATTTAACGTGAATAATGTTTAAGCGGCGAGCAAAGGCAAACCAGTAGGAATAATGCCCAAGGAAGGTTTCTTGGGCTGGTGACAATAAGCGATCAAGCCAGCAACAATGTTGATAAAGGCGTTGATCGGGCTGCGATGACGAGTGTGCTCAATTTGAGAAATATTCTTGAGCTGATCCATGACACTCTCAATAATGGCTCGTTTGCGTAGAAGTATTTTGTCAATCATTGGCATCAGTCGGTTCTTCATATTCTTTTTTATGCGTGTGATGAGTTGCACGTTGAAAGTTTCCAGCAATTGCTC
>JANNGN010000231.1:0-5432 GCA_031403895.1 Rubrivivax sp.
GATGCGGTGTCGCTCCGCGGGATCCCGTTCCCCAGTGCGCTGACCGGGCGCTTCATGAATCCGAAGCATTGATGCGGCAGTCACTGGCGCTGAAGGCGGCGCAGCCCGACGTCATCCAGCACTATGTACACATCCGCCAGAAGCAGTGCGCGTGGCCGCACGACCTGGCGGTGGGCGATGTCACGCCGAACCAGTTTCTGCTGGGCACCTCGTTGCTGGCGATGATGGGTTTGAGTGACGACCCCGCGCTGCAACTGCTGGCCGCGCAGCGCTTTGTGCACGAGAAGGTGGCGAAGGCGCCTGTCGAGCCCTTGCACCGCAGCATGCCGCCGCGCAGTGGTCGCATCCGCATCGGCTACCTCTCCGGCGACCTGCACATGCACGCCGTCGGCCTGCTGACCGCCGAACTCTTCGAACTGCACGAGCGCAGCCGCTTCGAGGTCTTCGGCTTCTGCTGGACGCCCGACTCGCAGCAGCCGCAGCGCCAGCGCATCCTGCACGCGCTGGACCACCATGTGCGGCTGAACGGCGTTGACGACCATACGGCAGCCCGGCTGATCGCGCAGGCCGGCATCGACGTGCTGGTCGATCTGCAAGGCCTGACCAGCGGCGCGCGCCCGGGTATCCTGGTGCAGCGGCCGGCGCCGGTGCAGGTGAGCTATCTCGGCCTGCCCGGCACCTCGGCCGTGCCGGGGGTGGACTGGATGATTTGCGACCGCTTCGTGATGCCGCCCGCATTGCTGAGCTACTGCACCGAAAAGCCGATCCATCTGCCGCACTGCTACCAGGTCAGCGACCGCCAGCGCGAAGTTGCGGCGCGCCCCGAGCGTGCGCGCTATGGCCTGCCCGAAGACGCCTTCGTCTATTGCAGCTTCAACAACAACCACAAGTTCACCGCCGAGATGTTCAGCGCCTGGATGCGCATCGTGGCCGCCGTGCCGGCGAGCGTGCTGTGGCTGCTGGCCGACAACGGCACGGCGCGCGACAACATGCTGTGCGCCGCCGACGCGCACGGCGTGGCGCGCGAACGGCTGGTGTTTGCGCCGCGCGTGTCGCCGGCCGAGTACCTGGCGCGTTTTGCGCTGGCCGACCTGATGCTCGACACCTTCCCCTTCAACGCCGGCACCACCGCCAGCGACGCGCTGTGGATGGGCACGCCCATCGTCACGCGCGCGGGGCGCACTTTCATCAGCCGCATGGCCGGCAGCCTGCTGAGCGCCGTCGGCCTGCCAGACCTCATCACCGAGAGCCTGGCCGACTACGAAAGGCTCGCCGTCACGCTCGGCCGCGAACCCGCGCGTGTCGCTTCATACAAACGTTTTCTGGCCGAGCACGGCCGCGCCTCGCCACTCTTCAACGTGCCGCAGATCGTGCGCGACATCGAAACCGCGTTCGAGCGCCTGGCGTTGGCTGCACGCTGCGCCTGACGAACCGTTGATGCGGCACTGAACGATGAGCGAAGCTGCCACCGCGCCGACTGAAGGCATGGCCCAGCCGCCGCCGGGAGCGTCGGCGGGTGCGCCCGTCTGGGACATCGACAACGACGCCCTCGCGCACGCCATGAGCTGGCTCACACGCCACCACGGCCGCGAGCGCTCTGCGGAGTCGCTGCTGGCCGGTCTGCCCGTGGCCGGCCGACTGGGCCCCGACCAGGCCTTGCGCGCGCTGCGCGAAGCCGGCTTCAGCGCCGGCTTGGTGCAGCGGCGCATTGCTGAACTGCACCACCTGCTGCTGCCGGCGGTGCTGCTGCTGAAGGAAGGCGACGCCTGCATCGTCGTCGCGCGCCATGCACAGGAACCGCTGCGCTACGACATCGTCATGCCCGGGCGCGAACACCACGCCTGCGGCGCGACCGAAGCCGAACTGGAGCTTGAGTACACCGGCATGGCGCTGGTGGCCACGCCGCTGGCCACGCCGAGCCACGCCGCACACGACCACGAGCTGCTGCTCGACCCGGGCCAGCACTGGTTCTGGGGCACGATGCGCCGCTTCGTGCCCTACTACCGATCGGCCCTGCTCGCCGCACTGCTGAGCAACGTGCTGATGCTGGTGACGGGCCTGGTCACCTCGGTCATCTACGACAAGGTGATCCCGCACCAGGCCTACGTCACGCTGTGGGCGCTGGCGGCTGGCGCGGGGCTGGCACTGATCTTCGACATGACGGCGCGCCAACTGCGCGCCTACCTCATCGACATGGCCGGCCGCAAGGCGGACCTCATCGTCGGCAGCCTGCTCTTTCGCCAGACGCTGGCGCTGCGCATGGAACGCCGTCCGGCATCGGCCGGTGCCTACGCCCACCACCTGTCGCAGATTGAACTGGTGCGCGACTTCTTTGCCTCGGCCACGCTGTCGGCGGTGTCGGACCTGCCCTTCATCCTCGTCTTTGTCGTCATGACCTTCGTCGTCGGCGGGCCGCTGGGCTGGGTGCTGGTGATTGCCATCCCGCTGCTGCTGCTGCTCGCCGCCTGCATCCAGGGCGCGCTGCGCCGCGCCACCACGAGCCACATGCAGCAGTCGGCCGACCTGCACGGCGTGCTGGTGGAAGCCGTGGACGGTCTTGAAGACGTGAAGGCGGCAGGCGCACAGGGCCGCTTTCTGCGCCACTACGAAGAGACCACGGCGGCCTTTGCCAGCGCCCAACTGCGCTCGCGCATGATCACGAGCTGGACCCTAAACATCTCGGCCATCTCGCAGCAGGCGGTGACGCTGATCATGCTGGTGTGGGGCGTGTTCCTGATTGACGACAAGCTCATCAGCGCCGGCGCACTGATCGGCGCGGTGATGTTCGCCACGCGCGCCGTGGCGCCGCTGTCCAGCGTGGTCATGCTGGCCACGCGCTACCAGGGCGCACGCGCAGCGCTGCGCGAACTCGACCGCGTCATGAAGCTGCCGGTGGAGCGCGAGCCCGGCAAGGTCTATGTGCCGCGGCGTGTACTGAGCGGCCACGTGGCGCTTGTGGAGGTGGGTTTTGCCTACCCGGTGCCAGGCGGCCACGGCGAGCCCGGGCCGGCGGTGCTGAAAGGCGCCACGCTGCGGCTGCAGCCGGGTGAACGGATCGCAGTGCTCGGCCGCATCGGCTCGGGAAAAAGCACGGTGCTGCGCCTGCTGGCGGGCCTCTACCTTCCAAGTTCAGGGCATGTGGAAGTGGACGGCATTGACCTGCGCCAGATCGACCCCGCCGACTACCGCGCGCGCGTCGGCTTCGTGGCGCAGGACCCGCGCCTGTTCAACGGCACGCTGCGCGACAACGTGCTGCTCGACCGACCGAGTGCCGACCCCGCGCGCCTGGCCGACGTGGCGCGCCAGACCGGCCTCGACCGGCTCGTATCCACCCACCCGCAGGGTTGGGAATTGCCGGTGGGCGAAGGCGGCACGCTGCTGTCGGGCGGCCAGCGGCAACTGGTGGCGCTGGCACGCTGCCTCGTCACCCGGCCGCAGATTCTGCTGATGGACGAGCCGACAAGCTCGATGGATGCGCAGAGCGAAGTCGCCTTCCTGCGCCAGCTGAAGGAAGCCTGCGGCCATTGCACCCTGGTGATGGTGACGCACAGGCCAGCGGTGCTGGAACTTGTTACCCGCGTGGTGGTGGTGGACGCGGGCCGTGTCGTCATGGACGGGCCGAAGGACGCCGTGCTGGCGACGCTGTCGGGGGCCAGGGCGCCGGCGCTGCAAGGCCAAGCAAACGGCAATCCGCCGAGCAACGTTCACCTGCACCCAAGCTCGCAACCGGTGCAGCGCGAGGCTGCGGTGTAGGCGATGTTCGGCTCCACCAAACACAAACGTTCGCTGCAACCGCGCGATGCGCCTTACGTCAGCGCGGTCGCCAGCGCGCAGGTGCTGGAGCCCGCGCCGGCCGCAATGTGGGCTGTCTATCTGATGCTGTTGGCGCTGGCCGTGGCGCTGGCGTGGGCTTCGGTGGCGCGCGTGGACATCGTCGCCAAGGCCAGCGGCCGGGTCGTGGCCGACGGCCGCGAGCAACTCATCGCCAGCCTGGAAGGCGGCATCCTGCGCGAACTGCTGGTGCGCGAAGGCCAGCCGGTGAGCAAAGGCCAGGCACTGGCGCTGCTGGACCCGACGCGCGTTGAAGCGCAGCAAGCCGAAGGCCAGGCCCGGCGCCTGGCGATGCGCGGCACGCTGGCGCGCCTGCAGGCTGAAGCCAGCGGCAAGGCGCCGACATTCCCCGACGACCTGCCCGACGCGGTGGTGGAAGGCGAAAGCGAAAGTTTTGGCGCCCGCCACCGCGCACTCAACGACGCCGTCGATACCAACCGCCGCAGCCTGGCACTGCTGACGCGCGAACTGGGCGTGGCCGAAAGCCTGTCGGCCAAGGGCCTGATGAGCGAGGTGGAGGTGATGCGCGTGCGGCGCCAGTTGAACGAGTTGAACCTGCAGACGCAGGAGCGCATCAACCGCTTTCGCCAGGACGCCAGCGCGGAGCTGGTGCGCGTGCGCAACGAGCTGTCGATGATCGAAGAGCAGATGGTGGTGCGCGACGACGCCCTGCGCCGCAGCACGCTGGTGTCGCCCGTGCGCGGCGTCGTCAAGCAGATCCGCATCAACACGCTGGGTGGCGTGGTGGCGGCCGGCGCGCCGATCATGGAATTGCTGCCGCTGGGCGACAAGGTGCTGGTGGAAGCGCGCGTGCGGCCTGCAGACATCGGCTTCATCAAGGTCGGGCAGCCGGTGGAGATCAAACTCAGCGCCTACGAGTACACCGTGTACGGCAGCCTGAAAGGCAGCGTGCAGTCGATCAGCCCCGACGCACTGGGCGACCCCGAGCGTGCGGCCACGCCCGAAGGCACCTGGTACCGCACGCTGATCCGCGCCGAGAGCGGCACGCTGCAGCCGACGCCGAACCCGTCCGCCAACAAGGACGACAAGCCGCTGCAGGTGCTGCCGGGCATGACGGCGTCGGTGGAGATTCGCACCGGGCAGCGCTCGGTGCTCGGGTTCCTGCTGCGGCCGATGCTGAAGGCGACCGAGGCGTTCCGGGAGCGCTGAGGACCGCAGGCTGTCGGCTGCACGGATGCCGCAATGCGCTACCCTGCGCGGGGAGTTGAACCGCAGCAGACCCGCAGGAGCGCACCATGAGCCACCCAAGCCAAAACATCTACGCCGACAACTCGTTGTCCATCGGCCGCACGCCACTCATTCGCTTGAACCGAATAACCGACGGCGCCAAGGCCACCGTGCTGGCCAAGATCGAAGGCCGCAACCCGGCCTATTCGGTGAAGTGCCGCATTGGCGCGGCGATGATCTGGGACGCTGAAAAACGCGGCCTGCTGGGGCCGGGCAAAGAGATCGTCGAGCCCACCAGCGGCAACACCGGCATCGCACTGGCCTTCGTGGCCGCGGCGCGCGGCATTCCCATCACGCTGACGATGCCCGAGACGATGAGCGTCGAACGCCGCAAACTGCTGCTGGCCTATGGC
>JANNGN010000232.1:0-3930 GCA_031403895.1 Rubrivivax sp.
AGTGGCAGGCTGAGGCACAGGCCGGGGTCGCATGCGGGGCAGATGAAGCGACAGATGCAAAGTTCGCATTGCCTTCATCCACGTTTCGCAACGGCCCGGATGCGGGCTTGGCGCCCACGCGCTTTCCACTGCTGCACCTGCACCTTGCGCTCGAGCGCGGTGATGCTGTCGCGGCGCGCTTCGCGCAGCAGCTTGTTGTAATTCTTCAGGCGCTCGGGCGCGACCGCGCTGCGCACCGCGCAGCCGGGTTCGTCTTCGTGCTGGCAATCGCGAAAGCGGCACTCGCCGGCGAGCTGCGCGATGTCGGCAAACGCCGCGTCCAGATCCCGCGCATCACCGTCCAGGCGCAGCGTGCGCAGCCCTGGCGTGTCGATGATGCAAGCACCTTCCGGTGTGCCGTGCAGGCTGCGCGAGGTGGTGGTATGGCGGCCCCGGCTGTCGTCGGCACGGCTGGCACCGATGACTGCCACCTGGGTGCCGGTGAGCGTGTTCGTCAGCGTGCTTTTTCCGGTGCCACTGGAGCCCAGCAGCACGAGCGTCTGGCCGGGCTGCAACCACGGTGCAAGGGCCAACCGCGCATCGGCCGCGAGCGCGTTCACGGCCACCACCGC
The DNA here is from genome assembly GCA_031403895.1 of Rubrivivax sp. Lineage (GTDB taxonomy): Bacteria > Pseudomonadota > Gammaproteobacteria > Burkholderiales > Burkholderiaceae_C > Rubrivivax. The sequence continues at coordinate 612 of JANNGN010000232.1, forward strand.
CGCAGTGGCGGGCAGCAGCGCCTGCACCTGCGCGATGCGGTTGGCGGTGTCGTCGCACAGGTCGGCCTTGGTCAGCACGACGACCGCGCTGACGTGTGCCATCTGCGCCAGCGCCACATAACGCTCCAGCCGGCGCAGGCTGAAGTCGTGGTCCAGGCCCATCACCAGCAGCGCCGTATCGACGTTGCTGACGATGACGACGCGCGTGACTTTGTCGCGCCCGTCATGCAGCCGGCGCGCCAGTTGGCTGACGGGCGGCACGCGCGCGTGTGCCCACCATTCGCGCAGCGCATTGCGGTGCGCGAGCACCCAGTCGCCGACCGCGACCGCGTCGCCATCGGCGGCCAGCCGCGAACGCAGCGCCGGCAGCAGCCGCGCCGCGTGTTCTGCCGCGCCGTCGTGCAGCGTCAGGCCTTCACGCTGGACCTCGACCACGCGCAGCAGCGTGGGATCGGGATTGGGATCGGGAACGGTGCCCTGCAAGGCCACCAGTTGCTGCACCACGCTCGGTGTCAAACCGATGCCACGCAGCCGCTCGAAAACAGGTGAGTCGATCATGGGATGTTCCGGACAAAAGGGGACCATCGCGGCGCGCAGGCAGCCGCAGGAAGCCAAGGCACAAAGCCTGGGCAGCGTCAGGGGATGGGTTTCTGTCGACCGCGACGGGGAGTCACGGCAGCGCGGAACGGCGGTAGATGTGCGCCCGGCTTGAGTGCCAGGCTATCCGCAGAACTAGACGCGCAAAGGTGTCAGAGCGCGCGGGCCGACAGGAGTGCGGGGGCAAGGTTCTTCATGGCGCTTCTCCTGGGTTAAGTTGACGGGAATCAACGGAAGCCGCGAATGTGCGCTCGCGGCCTGGGCGCGTCAAGCGCGCTGCAGGGGGGATGTCGCAGGTCATCCACAAAGCTGTCGATATGCTGGCCGCCATGAGCCTCGTTCCATGACCCCGCTGAAGCTGCTGCACATCGACGACGCCTTGCTGGTGGTGGCCAAGCCTGCGGGCATGCTGTCGGTGCCCGGCCTGCACGAGGGACTGCACAACAACCTGACGACGCATGTGCAGGCACTGCACGCCGATGCGCGCGTGGTGCATCGGCTTGATCAAGCCACGTCGGGCCTGATGCTGTTTGCGCGCGGTGCGGCCATGCAGCGCGCGCTGAGCATGGCCTTCGAAGCGCGGCAGGTGCATAAGCACTATGTCGCGATCGTGATGGGCCGGGTTGATGGCGATGCCGGGTCGATCGACGCGCCGCTGATCGCCGACTGGCCAAATCGACCGCGACAGAAGATCGACCTGCAGCATGGCAAGCCGGCGTTGACGCATTGGCGGGTGCTGGACCGTGTGCTGCAAGGCAGCGCGCTCACCACGCGCCTTGAACTGCAGCCCATCACCGGCCGCACGCACCAGTTGCGCGTACACCTGCAGTCGATTGGGCACGCCATCGTGGGCGATGCGCTGTACGCACCCGATGCACCCCACGCGACAGGCAGCCCACGGCTGATGCTGCATGCGACCAGAATCGCGTTCATCCATCCGCTGCGGCAAGAGCCTTGTTGCTTTACCGACGCGCCACCTTTCTGACGCCCTGCCCCGACAAGGACGCTAACGATGCACCTGACCATCCTCACTGGCGCCTCGCGCGGCCTGGGCCACGCCGTGGCTCAACAACTGCTGGCCCGCGGCCACACCGTGCTGGCGCTGTCGCGCCGCGCGCCCGAACTCAGCGTGCCACCTGGCGCGGTCTTGCAGCACTGGGCGGTGGACCTGGCGCAGGCCGCGCCCGTGGCCGAACGGCTGCAAGCCTGGCTGGCTGCGCAGGACAGCAGCCGCCTGTTGTCGGCCACGCTGATCAACAACGCCGGTGCCGTCTCGCAACTGGCACCGCTGTCCGGCGTGACTAGCCCTGATCTCGTCAACGCGTTGCGTGTGGGCCTGGAAGCGCCGACGCTGCTGACTGCCGCCTTTCTGCGCGCCACCGAAGGCTGGACGCTGCCGCGCAAGGTGGTGCTGGTGTCGTCAGGACTGGGCCGGCGCGCGATGGCCGGCAGCGCGTCCTACTGCGCGGCCAAGGCCGGGCTGGACCATCTGGCCCGTGCCGTCGCGCTGGAAGAGGCCAGCAAACCGCACGGCGCGCGCATCGTGTCGCTGGCGCCGGGCATCATCGACACCGACATGCAGGTGCAACTGCGCGCATCGGACGCCACACTGTTTCCCGAGCGCGCACGTTTCGTCGAACTGAAAGAAACGGGCCAGCTTGACAGCCCGGCGTCTGCTGCCGCCAAATTGTTGCGCTACCTGGACCGCGCCGACTTCGGCACCCAGCCTGTAGGCGATGTGCGTGACGCCTGAAGTGAACGGCAGTTCGATGGAAAATTCGCGCGCCGCCGCGCTGATCGAAAACCTGCAATTGCAGCCGCACCCCGAAGGCGGCTGGTACCGCGAAGTCTTTCGCTCGGCGCAGACCGTGCTGCCGACAGACGGCCGACCGCCACGCGCTGCGCTGACGACGATCGACTTCCTGCTGCAGCGCAGCCAGTTCAGCGCCTGGCACCGCGTGCGCGGCGACGAGGTCTGGCACCTGCTGGAAGGTGAGGCACTCACGCTGTGGCTGCTGCCACCCGTGCCAGCCCATGGCGCGTTGGTGCAACAGGTGCTGTTGTCAGCCGCCAGGCGCCGCCATGTCGTGCCTGCCGACTGGTGGCAGGCCGCCGAGCCTGTGGGCGACTTCGCCTACATGGGCGCGACCGTCGGGCCTGGCTTCGACTTCGCCGACTTCAGCTTCGGCCGCGACGATCCGGCGCTGCTGGCCGCCGTGCGGCGGCACGCGCCAGAGCTGGCGCGGCTGCTCTAGCCGCGCAACCAGTTCAAGCAGCCCACCACGCCGCCACATCGGCCTTCAGCTGCACCAGATCGGCCTGCCGCGTGTACATCATGTGGCCGGCGTCGTAGTAGCGATGCTGCACGCGCGCCATCACGTCGGCCGGCACGTCCAGTTGTGCGAGCGACCAGTCGCTGGCGCTGTACGGCGTGCCCAGGTCGTAGCGGCCACTCGCGGCCAGCACCTTCAGCTGCGTGTTGCGGCGCAGGGCGCGCGCGAGGTCGGGGCTGGTGGTGGTAAAGCCCAGGCGACTCGTCTCGCCGCGGTTCCAGTTCCAGCTTTCATTCACATCGCGCGCCAGCACCTCGTAACGCTGTTCGAACGCCAGGCCCAGCTCTTCGCCGAAGTACGACATGGCAGCCATCGTGTAGGGCGCGGCGATGGCCTCGATGCCGGGGTCGAATTCCCATTCGCGCGTGCGGCTGGCGGCCATGGGGCCG
>JANNGN010000233.1:0-2780 GCA_031403895.1 Rubrivivax sp.
GTGACGCAATTTAATCGGGCCGAGCGGCGTGGGATAAGTGCCTTCCGCCCATTTGAGATCGCCGAGCTGGGCGTGCACAGGTGCGCGGCGGTGTGCAATCCCCCTCGTCATTTGTAGATATTGCTCCTTCGCTGCATGAAATGCGGATCATCAAAAGTAAAGATGAAATTGCCGTCATGCGTAAAGCCGCGCAGATTTCTGCAAAGCTGGCTTCCTTGATGAGTTCCGCCGTCAGGTCGACCACGCTGACGTCGCTGGTGGGCACACGGAAGGCCATGCCCGTGAGCTTCTTGTTCAGCTCGGGGATCACCATGCCCACCGCCTTGGCGGCGCCGGTGGAACTGGGGATGATGTTTTCCAGGATGCCGCGGCCGCCGCGCCAGTCTTTGTTGCTGGGGCCGTCGACGGTTTTCTGCGTCGCGGTGGCGGCGTGCACGGTCGTCATCAGGCCGCGCTTGATGCCGAAGTTGTCGTGCAGCACCTTGGCCACCGGGGCCAGGCAGTTGGTGGTGCAGCTGGCGTTGCTGATGATGGCCTGGCCGGCGTAGGTCTTGTCGTTGACGCCGTAGACGAACATCGGCGTATCGTCCTTGCTGGGCGCGCTGAAAATGACCTTCTTGGCGCCGGCGTCGATGTGCTTCTGGCCGCTTTCCTTGGTCAGGAACAGGCCCGTGGCCTCGATCACGATCTGCGCGCCCACGTCGCCCCACTTCAGCGCCGCCGGGTCCTTTTCGGCCGTCAGGCGGATGCGCTTGCCGTTGACGACGAGCATGTGGCCGTCCACCGCCACCTCGCCCTTGAAGCGGCCGTGCACGCTGTCGTACTTGAGCATGTAGGCCAGATAGTCGGGCTCCAGCAAGTCGTTGATGCCGACGATTTCGATATTGGGGAAATTCTGCACCGCGGCGCGGAACACCATGCGTCCGATGCGGCCGAAGCCGTTGATGCCTACTTTGATGGTCATGATCTCTCCTTGGGTTGAATGTCGAGCTTGATGCAGGGCACCGCGATGTCGGCGGTGTCGCCGAAGATACTGTCGAGGGCGATGCTGTTGAGGTCCAGCGCGGCGCCGCGCAGCCATTCCAGCAGTGGCTCGCGCGCGGCCATGTAGGGGCCCACGGTGTAGAGGACGTTTCTCAGCATGGGCTGGCGGTACGTCAGGCGCAGGTTGAACGGACAGCCCATGCCGGTGGTGTCCACCGCCAGCGGGCGCAGGCCCAGGTTGGTGGTGCTGCCCAGAAACTGTTGCAGCGTCAGCGGCTTGAAGCCGTAGACACCGCCCTCGAAGCGGAAGACGAACTCCACCGTCGCCACAAGCGCTGTGTCCTGTGCGGCATTGAAGCACGGCAGCCGGTAGCCGGCCAGCCACGGCTCGACGGCGTCGGCCAACTGTTTGGCGGAAGGCCGGTGCAGCAGTTGCACGCGGGGCGCCTGGTCCGCAGCCGTGAAGCTGAGCAGGGCAATGACGCGTCCTTGCTTTTCGCTCTTCAGCGCACGATAGGGATATTCCGGGTTGGGTGTACCCGGCATTTGCAAGCAGGCCAGCAGCTGGCTGCGCCGTTCTTCGCCGGCGTCTTGCACGGGGCCGGCCTCGCAGAGCTCGCTCAAGGGCTTGAACACGTACTCGCGGCGCAAAGCCACCGGCCCGCTGCCGGCCTCCATGCACGGCACGCGAAGGCTGCGCGCATGCTCCTTCACGGCGTCCACGAAGCTATCGCCGCCGCTGCTCTCCAGTACCGCCACCGCGGGGTGCGCCGTCGGCCCGCCAAAGCTCAACTCCACCAGCACGCGGCCCGGCTTGCTGGACTTGTATTCCGCAAACGGGTAGACCGGCACGGGCTGCTGCTTGTCGGTGGCGATGACGCAGCCGCTGGCGGCCGAGGGCTCCAGCCGCAGCACGGGCTGGGCCTGCGCGCCCCAGGCGAAGGCTGCTGTCGCAGCAGCCAGCACGACGCGGGACACGCACGCTGCCTTCACCTCAGCGCCCCAGCACCTTGCGCACCACGTCCACCAGGTTGGCGGTGGTGAGCTTGAAATGCTTGAAGAGGTCCGGCGCCGGGGCGCTTTCACCGTAGCTGTCGATGCCCACCACGGCGGCGCAGCCGTATTTCCACCAGCCGTCGGTGACGCCGGCCTCGATGGCGATGCGCGGCACGCCTGCCGGCAGCACGGCCTTCTTGTAGGCCACGCCCTGGCGGTCGAAGACGCTGGTGCTGGGCATGCTGACCACGCGCACCGCGATCTTCAATCTGGCCAGTTCAGACTGCGCGTGCAGCGCCAGCATGACCTCGCTGCCGCTGGCGATGATCACCGCCTGTGCCTTCTTCTTCAGCCCGACCTCGCTGGGCTCGGCCAGCACGTAGGCGCCCTTGCTGATTTCATCCAGCCCGGCCTTGGGCAGGTAGGGTTGCGTCTGGCGCGTCAACAGCAGCGCGGTCGGCCGCGTGGCATTGCCCAGCGCCATGGTCCAGGCGACGGCGGTCTCGACCGTGTCGGCCGGGCGCCAGACATCCAGGTTGGGGATCAGCCGCAGGCTCGCTGCGTGCTCCACACTTTGGTGGGTAGGCCCGTCTTCACCCAGGCCGATGCTGTCGTGCGTGAAGACGTGGATGACGCGGCGCTTCATCAACGCGGCCATGCGGATGGCGTTGCGGCTGTAGTCGCTGAAGGTCAGGAAGGTGCCGCCGTAGGGGATGAAGCCGCCGTGCAGCGCAATGCCGTTCATGATGGCCGCCATGCCGAACTCGCGCACGCCGTAGTTGATGTGGCGGCCGCCGTTG
>JANNGN010000234.1:0-11325 GCA_031403895.1 Rubrivivax sp.
TGTGCATCGACCCCTGGGGGGCATGTTGCGCGTAAAGCGCGAAGCCGGTCAGAATCATCACCGAATAGAGGCCGAAAAGACAGACATAGGCGGCGGTCGCCAGGGGGTTATGACCGATCGTCTCGGGCACTTGCTTGTCAAGCAGCAGGTAATAGCGCAGCATTTTGACCGTCTTTTTCCGCCCGGCATCCGTCATCAGTGGAAAAAACTCACGCCAGCCCGAATATTTATTGCCGATGAACGACCAGATCACTCGTGATATCACACTCACCGTGAACAGATAGGCCGCCGTAAAATGGATGAAGCGGAACCATCCCATTGTGAAGTCGGAGGCCGATTTACCGAAGGAGAAGGGCGTTCCGATCAGGAAGCCGGTCACCGACAGCGTCACGATGCAGACCATGTTGATCCAGTGGCACCATCTGACCGGCAACTCCCAGATATAGCATTTGAACTTGCAGCTGTCGCTCATTTCAGCTCGCTCGGCGCTGACTCGCCCCCCTTGAGGGGGCAGCGACCGCAGGTCGCTCCGGGGGTGGGCTTCATCTAGCGGTTGTGCTTCTGCATGAAAACGAGCTTCTCGAACAGCGTCACGTCCTGCTCGTTCTTGAGCAGCGCGCCCACCAGCGGCGGGATCGCGACCTTGTCGTCCTTGCTCTGCAGCACATGCAGCGGAATGTCTTCGGCCACCAGCAGCTTCAACCAGTCGAGCAGCTCGCTCGTACTCGGCTTCTTCTTCAAACCGGGCAGGTTGCGGATGTCGAAGAAGGTCTTCAGCGCGGTCGCCAGCAGTTCCTTCTTCAACCCCGGAAAGTGCACATCGACGATCGCGCGCATGGTGTCGGCGTCGGGAAACTTGATGTAGTGGAAGAAGCAGCGGCGCAGGAATGCATCCGGCAGTTCCTTTTCGTTGTTGCTGGTGATGAACACCACCGGCCGGTGTACGGCGCGCACCAGCTCCCGCGTCTCATAGACGTAGAACTCCCTGCGGTCGATTTCGCGCAGCAGGTCGTTCGGGAATTCGATGTCGGCCTTGTCGATTTCGTCGATCAGCAGCGCCACCGGCCTGTCGGCCGTGAAGGCTTGCCACAGCACACCCTTGACGATGTAGTTGTGGATATCCCTGACCTTCGCACCACCTTCAACGCCCGCAAGCTGGCTGTCGCGCAGCCGGCTGACAGCGTCGTATTCGTACAGGCCCTGCTGCGCCTTGGTGGTGCTCTTGATGTGCCACTGCAACAGCGGCATGTCCAGCGCGCGCGCCACCTCTTCAGCGAGCATCGTCTTGCCGGTGCCGGGCTCGCCCTTGACCAGCAGCGGGCGCTTCAAGGTGACGGCGGCATTCACGGCCAGCATCAGGTCTTGCGTGGCAACGTACTGGTCGGAGCCTTGAAATTTCATCGTGCTGCACGCGGTGCGCGCGCCTGTGGAGAAGGGCTCTGACGAGTATAAGCGGCGCCCTATAATCGAAAATTCAGCAAAACCCAAGCCCTGTCGATGATGAGCAAAGCGATCACTCTCTTTCTGGCTTCACTCGCCACCCTGATGGCTAGCGTCGGCGCCGTCTCCAGCGCCCAGGCCCAGGACGTCGCTGCCGGCGAGAAGAAAGCCGCCATGTGCATCGGCTGCCACGGCATCGTCGGATACCAGGCCAGTTTCCCTGAAGTCCACAAGGTGCCGATGATCGCGGGTCAGGGTGCGAAATACATCGTTGCCGCGCTCACGGCGTACAAGAAGGGCGAGCGCAAGCACCCCACCATGCGCGGCATTGCGGGCTCGATGAGCGAGGCCGACATGGCTGACCTGGCGGCCTACTACGAAAAGCAGAATGCGTCGATCGTCAAGCCGGTGGCCGATGCGCCGGCAGCCGCACCGTCGGCCGAGGTGGCCGCGCTGCTGACCAAGGGCGCCTGTGCGTCTTGCCACGGTGCCAACTTCAGCAAGCCCATTGACGCCAGCTACCCCAAGCTGGCTGGCCAGCATGGCGACTACCTGGCCGTGGCGTTGCATGCCTACAGCGTGCAGGGCAACCCGCAGGTCGGCCGCGGCAACGCCATCATGGCCGGCCAGGTGAAGCAGTTCAGCCGTTCCGAATTGAAGGCCATGGCCAAATACATCGGCTCGCTGCCGGGTGAGCTGAGCACGGTGGCGCAGGCCAGGTTCCGCTGACCCTGCCCGCCGACCCTGCCACCACCCGGATCGACGGCCGCCGGTTCGAGCAGGTTGCGGCGGCTCACCTCAGGACCACGCCTTCCAGTGAGAGCAGCGCTTCCTTGCGCGGCAGGCCGCCGGCATAACCCGTGAGTGAACCGTCACGCCCGACCACCCGGTGGCAGGGCACGATGACCGAGATCGGGTTGCGCCCGACTGCAGCGCCCACCGCGCGTGCGGCGGCCGGGCGGCCCAACTCTTCGGCGATGGCGCCATAGCTGTGCAACTGGCCGCAGGCAATGCGCTGCAGCGCGTGCCACACGCTGATCTGGAACGCTGTGCCCTGCGCATCCAGCGCCACGCTGAAGCTGCTGCGCCGGCCGCCGAAATACTCGGCCAGTTCGCGCGCCGCTTGCGCCAACCAGCGTTGGCTGCCGTCCACCGTCGCATTCAGCGCGCCGGGGTGGTGGGCTTGGCCGTCGAACCACGCGCCCGCCAGGCCGTGCGCCGTGGCCGCCAGTGTCAGCGGCCCCAGGGGCGTGTCGATGCGCGATTGCGCCGCGAATGAAGTGTTCATGCCGTTGTCTCCAGGTGGTGCCACAGCCGCACTACGGCATAGGCGCGCCAGGGCCGCCAGGGCTCGGCCAGCGCGGTGATGTGCCGCGCCTCGCGGGCCACGTTGCGCGGCCCTTGCGGCCCGTTCGGGTCGCGCGAGCCGAGCGCATTCATGAGGCCGATGTCGCTGGCCGGCCAGGCGTCGGGCCAGGCCAGCGCGCGCATCGCGATGACCTGCGCCGTCCATTCGCCCACGCCGGGCAGCGCGCGCAGGGTGTCGAGCGTGGCGTCGAGTGGCGCGCCGCGCTGCAGCGTGAGCGAGCCGTCCAGCACCGCCGTCGCCAGCGCCTGCAGCGCCTTCACGCGCTGGCGCACGATGCCGAGCTTGCCGATGGCTTCGGGGTCGGCGGTGGCAATGGATTCGGCGCTCGGGAAGACGTGCGTCAACGCGGCGAACGGTGTCTCGACCGGTTCGCCAAATCGATCGACCACGCGCTGCACCAGCGTGCGCGCCGCCTTCACCGTGACCTGCTGGCCCAGGATCACGCGCAGCGCGCCTTCGAAGCCGTCCATCACGCCCGGCAGCCGTGTGCCCGCGCGCAGCGGCACCGGCAGCAGCGCCAGCACGGGGTCGATCAGCGTGGGGTCGGCGTCAAGGTCCAGCGTGTGCCGCACGCGCTGCATCAGCGCGCCCAGCACCGGCGCCAGGCTGGCCGATGCGTTGACATGCACCTCGTTGCGCGCGGGCACAAAAGTGCTGCTGACCCAGCCCGTCAGGCGCTGCCCTTGGTGCAGCCAGCCAACCGTGCGGCGCAGCGTCAGGCCCTCGACCTGCTCGACGCCGTGTACCTGCCGCAGCGCAAAGAATCGCAGCATCGCGTCCACGTCATACGGCGGCCGGTAGGCCAGGCGCAGCGCCGTCGCCGCCCGCGCGGCAGCGGTGGGTGCACCGGCGCGGCGCAGCTGCGTCGGGTTGAAGCGGTAGCGCTCGGCAAAGGCGGCATTGAAGCGGCGCAGGCTCTCGAACCCGCTGGCCAGTGCCACCTGTGTCACCGGCTGCGTGGTGTCGGTCAGCAACTGCTTGGCCAGCAGCAGGCGCTGCGTCGTCAGGTAGTCGTGCGGTGCCACGCCATGCGTGGCCTGGAAGATGCGCCGCAGGTGGCGGTCGGTCACGCCCAGGCGCGCCGCCAGCGTCGGGATGCTGACGGCTTCGGCACTGTGTACGGCGTGTTCGATCCAGCGCGCGGCCGTGTCGGCCAGCGTGCGCGATGAATCCATCTGCGACAGGCCCGGCGCGATCTCGGGCCTGCACTTCATGCAGGGCCTGAAGGCGGCGGCCTCGGCTTGCGCGCGGGTGTCGAAGAAGCGGCAGTTCTCGCGCTTCGGGCAGCGCACGCGGCACACCGGACGGCAATAGACGCCGGTGCTGGTGACGCCGATGAAGAGGCGCCCGTCAAAGCGCGCATCGCGGGCTTTGACAGCAAGGTAGGCGGCGTCTGCATCAAGGACCATGCGCCGGATCATAGGTTCGGCACAGCGCCGGGCTCGCCGTTTTCGGACCTGTTCCTTCCTGGGTAGCATGGCTGCACTTTTCCAGCGGAGCCAGATCATGAGCATCAGGAGTGTCAGCAGCGAACGCCGGGTGTGCGTGGTCAGCGGTTCATCGTCGGGCATCGGCGCGGCCACCGTGCGGCGCTATGCGCGCGAAGGCTGGGATGTGGTCGTCAACTACTCGCGCCAGCAGGGGCCCGCCGAGGCCGTGGCGCTGGCGTGCCGCGCGCTCGGTGCGCAGGCCCTGGTGGTGCGCGCGAACGTCGCAGCGGACGCGGACTGCCGGCGCCTGGCGGCCGAGGTCGAAGCGCACTTCGGCCGCGCCGATGTGCTGGTCAACAACGCCGGCACGACCAAGTTCGTGGCGCTGAAAGACCTGGACGGCCTGAGCGCCGAGGACTTCCAGGCCATCTATGCCGTCAACGTGATCGGCGCCTATCAACTGTCGCGCGCCTTCGCGCCGCTGCTGCAGGCGGGGCCGGGTGGCGCCATCGTCAACATCTCGTCGGTGGCGTCGATCATGGGCCGCGGCTCGTCGCTGGCCTACATGGCCAGCAAGGGCGCGCTGAATGCATTGACGGTGGGACTGGCGCGAGCACTCGCGCCGGCCATCCGCGTCAATGCCATCGCGCCAGGCTTTGTGGAGTCGCCCTGGTTGATGGCGGGCCTGGGCGAAGCGCGTTATGCCGCGCAGGCCGCGCTGTGGCGCGACAGCGCCGCATTGGCGGCCACGATCGAACCCGATGACGTGGCGGATGCCGCCTGGTGGCTGGGCGCGGGCGCTGCCAAAACCACGGGCGAAGTGCTTCTGCTGGACGCCGGCTTTCGCATCACAAAGGCTTGAGCGCTGCTTGCTCGTCAACCCAGCCCGAGAAGGCGTGCAGCAGGGGCTCGTAGTGCGCAGGCCGCTGCTCCAGCGCGGCCAGCGCCAGGCAGGCGGCTTCCAGCGTGGATCGCTGCGCGGGCTGCTGCGACTTGCGATTGCCGTAGCGCGACGGTGGCGGCGCGGTCAGCGCGAAACGCGGCAGTTGTTGCAGCGTCGGATTCAGGTGCAGCAGCTTGCGCGTCTTGCGCCAGGTGCCGTCCAGCAGCAGGAGTTGCAGCACTGCGGCGGACGGCGCACCGGGCGCCGCGCGCGCCGTGTCGTCACCCGGGTACAGCAACCACGTCCCGGGCTGCTGCCATGCGGATTGCTGTTCGGCGTTGAAGACTTCAGCGATCTCGACCTTGCACTGGCTCAAGCTCAGGCGCAGCAGCGGCAGGCTGCCCTTTGCATGCCCCTGCTCCTGCGGGTGTTGCAGCACGCGCAGCGGCACCCGGTTGGCGGTGGGTGTGACCCAGCGGCACAGGCAGGTGCGCAGCGGGCGCCGGCAGTGCGCACACAAGGCGCGTCGGGGTGCGGGGGCGTCGTTCATCGCAGGGGCGCAGGCTATCCTGCTGCGGATGAGTGAACAGCCCGAGCCCCAAGAAACTGTCGTGCCCGAACCGCAGGCGACTGGCTTGATGCCAGGCCTGATGCCTGGCCTGATGCCAGCCCTGGCACAAGCCGCTGCCAAAGCCGGCTGGGCCGACGCCACCGCCGTGCAGGCCGCCGCCATGCCCGCGCTGCTGCAGGGCCGCGACCTGCTGGCGCTGGCACCTACCGGCAGCGGCAAGACGGCGGCCTATCTGCTGCCGTTGCTGCAGCGCCTGCTGCAGTCGCCGCATGCGCACCGGCCCCGTCTGCTGCGGGCCCTGGTGCTGGCCCCCACCCGTGAACTGGCGCAGCAGATCGCCAGCGTCGGCCGCCGCCTGGTGCCCGAGCTGAAGTGCGTGGTGGCGGTGGGCGGCCTGTCGATCAACCCGCAACAGATGGCGCTGCGCGGCGGTGCGCACTGGCTGGTGGCCACGCCGGGTCGCCTGCTGGACCTGCTGGCGCACCACGCGCTGCATCTGAACGACGTGCAACTGCTGGTGCTGGACGAGGCCGACCGCCTGCTCGACCTGGGCTTTGCCGATGAAGTGGGGCGGGTGCTGGCCGCGTTGCCGCCCCAGCGCCAGACCGCGCTGTTTTCGGCCACGCTGCCGGCCAGCGTGGCGCTGCTCGCCGAGCAGGTGCTGCACGAGCCGCTGCGGCTGGACCTGGCGGCGCCTGAATCGGCATCCCCTGGCGCCATCCAGCAGCGCGCCATCGTTGTTGACACGTCGCGCCGCACCGCGCTGTTGCGCCACCTCATCGCCACTGAACGCTGGCCGCGCGTGCTGGTGTTCGTGGCCACCCAGCACGCCACCGAGCGCGTGGCCGACAAGCTGCGGCAGGCCGGCCTGCCCGCCGCCGCGCTGCATGGCCAGTTGAGCCAGGGCCGGCGCAGCCAGGTGCTGGCCGACTTTCACCAGGGGCTGCTGGCGGTGCTGGTGGCCACCGACCTGGCCGCACGCGGTATCGACGTGGTGGGCCTGCCCGCCGTCGTCAACCACGACCTGCCACGCTCGGCGGTGGACTACACGCACCGCATCGGCCGCACCGGCCGCGCTGGCGCGCCGGGTGTGGCGGTGAGCTTCATCGGTGCAGACGCGCCGGGCAGCGAAGCCCACTTCCGCCTGATCGAAAAGCGCCAGGCGCAGCGCGTGGCGCGTGAGCAGATTGCCGGCTTCGAGCCCGTCGCGCCAGTGGCAGCCACGCCGGCCGACCCGCACGGCGGTGTCAAGGGCCGGCGCTTGAGCAAGAAGGACAAGTTGCGCGCTGCACAAGCTGGCAGCGGCAACTGATGCGTTGCGCCCGGGCGTTGCGCCGGGCGGTGAGCAACAACGACAGCGTTACTCCACCTTGCCGATCTTGCGCACCGCATCCGTCATCAGCCGCGCGTCTGCGTCCCAATACAGCTGGAAGTCGGCCGCATCCAGGTATTCGATCGGGCTGCCCGCGCGGCTGATGGTCTGCACCACGGCCGGGTTGGCAGCCACCTTGCGCGCCGCAGCGCGCAGCTTCTGCACGATGTCGTCCGGCGTGGCGGCCGGCACGAACAGCGCCGACCATTGCGCAAAGCTCGCGTTTACACCCAACTGCTTCAGGCTCGGCACGTCGGGCAGCGACACCAGCGGCTTGTCGCCCCAGTGCGCCAGCGCGCGCAGCTTGCCGTTCTTGATCTGCGCCACCACGGTGCTGGGGCCGCTGGCCACGGCGTCCACCTGGCCGCCCAGCAGCGCCAGCAGGGCCGGGCCGGCGCCGGTGTAGGGGATGTGCGTCATGCGGAATCCCGCACCGGCTTTGAGCATCTCCATCGGCACGTGCATGGTGCCGTAGTTGCCGGAACTGCCGTAGTTGTAGGCCGCAGGCTTGCGCTTCGCGTCGGCCACAAAGTCGGCCAGCGTCTTCCAGGGCGCGTCGGCGCGCACCACCAGCACCGTGGGGTCGGCCGTGAAGCGTGCGATGGGCTTGAACTGGTTGAGCGTGAAGACCGGCTTGCGGCCCAGCATCGCGTCCGCTTCGGGCAGGATGGAAATCGACGACAGGCTCAGGAGCAGCGTGTAGCCGTCAGCCGGCGCGCGGGCTGCCACGCCAATGCCTGTGGCGCCACCGGCGCCGGCGCGGTTTTCGACGATCACGGACTGCCCCAGTTCCTTGCCCAGCGCCTCGGCCACCGGCCGCGCCACCGTGTCGGCCACGCCGCCGGGCGGAAAGGGCACGATCAGCGTGATCGGTTTTTCGGGCCAGTTGCCCTGCGCAAAGGCCGTGCTGGTGGCCAGCAACCACAGCATGGTGGTGAGCAGCTTCATCATGTTCGTGTCTCCAGGACAAATCGGTTTTCCAGCACGCCGATGCCGTCGATCTCGATGCGCACCACGTCGCCGTGCTGCAGCCAGCGCGGCGGGCTCAGCCCCATGCCCACGCCGGCAGGGGTGCCGGTGGCGATGATGTCGCCGGGCAGCAGCGTGATGCCGCGCGAGCAGGTTTCGATCAGCGTGGGGATGTCGAAGATGAGGTCGGTGGTGCGTGCGTCCTGGCGCAGTTCGCCATTCACCCAGCAGCGCACGCGGGTGTCGCTGCCGTCCAGTTCATCAGCCGTCACAAGCCACGGGCCCATCGGGCAGAAGGTGTCGAAGCTCTTGCCCAGGTCCCATTGCGCGTGGCGCATCTGCACATCGCGCGCGGTCACGTCGTTGACGATGGTGTAGCCGTAGATGTGCGTGTACGCGTCGGCGCGCGCGATGTTGCGCCCGCCGGTGCCGATGACCACGGCGAGTTCGGCTTCGTAGTCGATCTGCACCGACACCGCAGCGCCGGGCAGCATCACGTCGGCGTCAGGCCCGACGACGCATTCAGGCACCTTGGTGAAGACGATGGGCCAGGCGTCCACCGCCTTGGCGTTGTCCTTGAAGACGCTGCCCTGCAGTTCCTTGGCGTGGGCGTGGTAATTGCGGCCGACGCAGAAAAGATTGCGGCGTGGCGCCGGCAAAGGCGCGCAGAACTGCGCGCCAGCCACGGGTACCCGGGCGGCGACGGCGGGTAATTCGCGGCCTGCGGCTGCGGCCTCGACCAGCGGCAATGCACCGCGGCTGCCATCGGTATCGAAGAGTTCGAGCGTCAGCCCGTCGGCTGCCAGGCGGCCGACACGCTGGCGGCCCTGGTGGGTGATGGTCGCGATGCGCAAATCAATCTCCTGCGGCCGATGAAATGGAACCAAATGCTACCATTCAGGCCCATCCGAGCATCCTGGTGCGCACCATGGACACCGCCGCGAAGCTGCGTGACACGATCCTGGACAAGCTGCATGCGGGCGCCTGGCGCGCCGGCCACCGCATCCCGACCGAGCGTGCGCTGAGCGATGAATTCGGCTTGAGCCGGTCCACCGTGCGCCGCGTGCTGCAGGAGTTCAAGCGCAAACGGCTGATCACGCAGAAGGTGGGCAGCGGCACCTATGTCGCCGAGCAATTGCACGCAGCGCTGGCTGATCTGCTGCCGGGCATTGGCGCACTCGCCGTCAGCCCGGCCGAGTTGATGAGCGCGCGCATGGCGCTGGAGCCATCGATCATCGACATGGTGGTCGGCCACGCCACCCCGGCGGACTTTCAGCGCATGGACGAGTGCAACCACCATGCCGAGGCCGCGACCACGCTAGAGGCCTTCGAGAAGTGGGACGCGGCGCTGCACGAAGCCATCGCTGCGGCGGCGCACAACGCCTTCATCGCCGACATCTTCAGGCGCATGAGCGAGGTTCGCTCGCAGGGCGAATGGGGCATCCTGAAGCGCCGCAGCGCCACCCCCGAGCGGCGCCTGCTGTACCAGCAGGAACACCGCGCGCTGGTGGCTGCGTTGAAGCAGCGTGACGCGCAGAAGGCGCGCGCGCTGTGCCTGGCGCACCTGGTGCGGGTGCGCACCAACCTGCTCGGGTCCTGAGAGGCACAGCGCAGCCCCGGGCGGCGCTGCCGCCGTCCGCTGCAGGGGATGAGCGCCGCGCACTGCGCACCGCGCATGCCACCCGCCCGACCCCTCATTCACGGGGCTGCGAGAGCAGCACTGCATCCGCCGCCCGCAGGGCTGCGTAGCCGATCGTTGGCCATCGATGCGTCGCAAGCTGTACGGGCGAGCGCGGGCCGGCATCACCGCGTACCCCCCAACTTCACACCAGGAGCACCACCCATGACACCTTCCCTTCAACAACTCGGCACCCTGCTGGCGCTGAGCGTTGTGGCTTCGGCCGCGCAGTCAGCTGCCGTCTATGCGCTGGGCAGCAACAGCACCACGCTGGTTCGCTTTGACACCGCCGCGCCCGGTGTCGTGACGACAGTGGGTGCCCTCGGCGGCGCCACGACCTCGCTCGACGGCATCGATTTCCGCCCTGCCGATGGCGCACTCTATGGCTACAACGCAGCGACCTCGGGCATCTACCGCGTTGACACCGCCACCGGCATGACGACGCTGGTCAGCACTTCCACCACGGCAGTGGGGCTCACGGCAGTCGGCATCGACTTCAACCCCGCCGCCGACCGCCTGCGTGTCGTCAGCGCGGCGGACAACAACCTGCGCATCAACGTCGCCACCGGCGCCACGCTCGTCGATGGCACGCTGGCCTATGGCGCGGGCGACGCCAACGCCGGTGCCAACCCGAACATCACCGAAGCAGCCTACACCAACAACGACAACAACCCGGCAACCGGCACCACGCTGTTCTACATCGACAACCTGCTCGACGTGCTGGTCAACACCACCAACCCCAACGCTGGCGTGCTCAACACGGTCGGATCGCTGGGCCTTGATGTCGATGAGTACCTCGGTTTCGACATCTTCACAAACGCCAGCGGCGTCAACATGGCATTCGCATCGCTGCGCGTGGCGGGTGCGCAGGGCCTGTACGCCGTCAACCTGGCCACCGGCGCGGCCACGCTGATCGGCGCCATCGGCCTCGACCAGCTGCGCGGCCTGGCAGTGGCCACGGTGCCCGAGCCCGGCACGATGGTGCTGGCAACGGCTGCAGGCCTGGCCTTGCTGGGCCTGCGTCGTCGCAAAGCCCTGCCGGCCCAGGGGTTGGCGGCCTGACTTTCCGAAGGCGTTGATGCCCCCGGGGCCAGCCGCCCGCCGGCCCCGGGGTGCACCGCATTGACCCCGCTTGCGCGCATCGTTAGAGTTGGAACAGGTTGCCCAAAAGCAACCAATCACAACCAATCGAGATTGCGGGGACTGCAATGGCTCACCACTTACCGCCCCTGTCGGCGCTGCTTGTCGCGGCGCTGTGCGCGGCGCCGTTGCAAGGTGCACAGGCACAGGACTATCCCGCGCGCGCCGTCAAGATCATCGTGCCTTTTGCGCCGGGTGGGTCGGCCGATGTTTTCGGCCGCTTCATCGCGCAGCGCCTGCAGGAAAGCATGGGCCAGAGCTTCGTGGTCGACAACCGGCCCGGGGGCGGTTCGGTGATTGGCACCGACGCGGTCGCCAAGGCCGTGCCGGACGGCTACACGCTGCTGGTGATGAGCAACACCCACACCGTCAACGAATCGTTGATCCCGAGCAAGCCCTTCGTGCTGATGCGCGACTTCGCGCCCATCGGCCCCATCAACTATTCAGACCTCGTGCTGGTGACGCGGCCGGGC
>JANNGN010000235.1:0-4525 GCA_031403895.1 Rubrivivax sp.
GACTTGATGACCACCGGCACCGCGCCCGCACTGTCCAGCAGCGCGCCGATGTCGATGAAGTCGAACTCCTGCAGCACGATGCCGTCGATGCTGATCACGGGCTGGGCAACTTTCATTTCGCTGTGCAGGTGGATGCCCACCAGCCCGCCGATATCGCCGTCGCCCACCAGAACGAGCGGGCCGCCGTGTTGCATCACGGTGCCCAACCCTTGCACCACGCCACGGCAAAACGCATCCAGCCGCGCAAAGCTGGCCGATCCCTGCCAGCGGTAGCACAGCGCCACCGCCTGCTCGCCGCTGTCCAGGTCCAGACGCCGTAGCGCTGCGCGCACGCTGGCCGCAATGGCGCAGGCATTCAACGGCTCAGCATCCAGCGGCAGCGCCGGCGTGATAACGGGCAGGTTGCGCAGTGGCAGCGTGCCCGCCGGCTCGACGTAGATCGTGCTGCCGCTGACCTGCACCGTGTACTGCGACGCGCCGACCACGGTGGCACGGATGCCCTGGTCGGGCGCTTCGATGCGCGGCCCCCAGGCCTGCACACGCTGCAGCACCGCCTGCGCGAGTGCGGGGCCCAGGTCGCAATAGGCCCGCACCTCGCGGCCGTAGATGTACTCCGACACGCCGCCGGAGAAGGTCACCACCGCTGGCGCCGCCCCGCCTGGCAAGGGTTCCAGGCGCAGCAGCGCGGCGCTGCTGGCGTGCAGCGCGCCCGCCTGCACGATGCTGAACAGGTGCGCGGCCATGCACTCCACCAGCCGCTGCGCGCCGGCGGTGTCGGGCACGTGGCCAATACGCAGCTCGAGGTTGACTTCGGCAGCCAGCCGCCGGCCCGCTGCTTCCACGCGCAGCACCCGGCCTGCGTCGTCGAAGCAGACGATGCGCGCGCCGATGTCGGCTGCGGTCTGCGCCACCACCGCGCCGCCTTCGCAGAGCGCGATCTTCGAGGTGCCGCCACCGATGTCGATGTTCATCACGCGCACCCCGTCGCGGATGCTGCGTGCCGCTGCGCCCGAGCCCATCGCGGCCAGCGTGCATTCGAGCGCGTCGCCTGCGCTCACGGACACGAACTTGCCGCTCCGCGCCGCGAAGACATCGCCGATCGCGCGTGCGTTGCTGCGCCGCACGGCCACGCCCGTCAGGATGAGTGCGCCGCTGTCGATCTGCTCAGGGCGCACGCCAGCCAGCGCGTACTGCTGGTCAACGAAGGTGCGCAGCGCGTCGGCGTCGATGGTTTCGTCGCTGGCGTACGGCGTCAGCAGCACCGCGCTCTCGTGCATCAGCTGGCGTTCTGCCACCACGTAACGGTTGTCGAGTCTCTCCAGCCGCAAGCGCGAAAACACCAGGTGCGACGTGGAAGAGCCGATGTCCACGCCCACGCTGACAAGCACGATTTGATCTTCAAATTCCAGGCTGCGGCCGACGTTGCTGAAGAACACCCGCCCGCCTTCTTCGGCGCCCATTTCAGCGGCTGCGACTGGCATGACGCAACCCAGCGGCCGCCGCAGAACCGGCTCTGCCGGGCCGCTGGCGGCGCCAGCCGGCATGCAGGCCGGCTGGCCCTCGCAGGCGAAGAACAGTCCGCAGGGACTGTTCTTCGTCCGGGCTCGGCCCCCTTGAGGGGGAAGCGCCGCAGGCGCTGCGGGGGTGGTCCATCAACCTGCCGCGCCGACCGGGCCGTCGCTGGACTTCTTCGCCGCCACGCCAGCGGGTTTTTCGTACCAGGCCGGGTCCATGCGCGTGTGGACGCCGTGGCCCGACAGCAGTGCTTCGTACTCACGGCGGATGTGCGGGTCTTCCATCCAGTACGGGATCGACGTGCCGCCTTCGGTGATGTCCATCGCCGTGTAGTCGCTGTGCTTGGCACCCGGCGCGCCGGGGTCGCGGCCGGGGTTGTGCGGGCCGAACCAGGCCGTCAGGCGCAGCGGGTCTTGCCCCGCGCTGAAGTGCTGGTGGTACCAGCGTGCGCCGCCCGGCGCGGCAGTCACCAGGCCCACGGGTTCGTAGTCCACGCGCTGCACCTGGTCGGCCTGGCCGCTTTGCCACGGGCGCTCGCCCACCTTCTCGGGCCAGGTGTAGGTGTAGCCTTTTCCCTTCAGACAAATGAGCACGGCCGCACTGGTGTGCGCGTGCGCCTTGCTGTAGCGGCCGTGTTCATGCTGGCCGATCCAGAAGTAGAACTGGTTGTTGGTCATGAACGGCTCCACCCGCCGCCAGCCCACCGAGCGCCGGTTGTCCAGCGGCAGCTCGCAATTCACCACGTCGGGGATGAAGTTGGTGCGCCGCATCGCCAGGCCGCGCACGGGGTCGGGTTCGATGTCGTCCTTGGGCTTGAAGAAGTCGTCGGCGCCGTTGAAGCGGTCGCGAAAGACGAAGGGGTTGTTGAACACTGCATCGACGTTGTTGATCATGTTCAGCACGTTGGGCGCGGTGTTGCCGCCCAGCAGCAGCGCGCCGCCGCTGGTCGCGTTGACGATGCGGAACCAGGCGTTCATCGGTATCGAGAACATCGACCCCGGCTGCCATTCGAAGACGTGCTTCTTGCTGTCGCCTTCTTGCCAGACTTCGGTCGTGCCGCGGCCCTCGACGACGAGGTAGATCTCCTCGTACATGTGCTTCTGCGCATGCAGGCTGCCTGCCGGTGGCACCTCGACGACGAAGCAGCCCCACTTGGTCTCGGTGCCCAGCAGCTGGACGAAGTGGCCCTTGCCGCCAGTGCGCTTCCAGTTGAAGAGCGGCAGGTTCTGCACCTTGGAAATGCCGATGCCGCGGAAGACCGGGATGCCCTCGCTTTCCATGAAGGCGTCATAGGGCGTGGGCTGCTTGCGGAACTCGCCGAAGCCGGCCTTTTTATTGCCCGCCGGCTCGTGCCAGTGGGTCAGGTCCTTGTCGTGCGGCATGGTGTCTCCAAGCGTGGGCGATCGGGCCGGGTGCTGTGTATCAGAGCGTTCCGTTATACGGAACATTGTTCTTTTATTTGAACCGGCGACGATTTGACCATACACTTTTACCTCCGTCAAAGAGGCTTTGCTGCGTTGGCATTCGCGCATTGCAGACAGGCCCGCTGATCGAGACAACGCAGCCCCAAGGAGACCTCTGGTGCGCGCAAACTGGCTTCGCTTTTTCTGGCTTTGTTTCGTCCCCGCTTGCACAGCGGCTTTCTGCCTGAGCGCCAGCGCGCAGGTGGCCAGCCCGCATGCCGCCATTTACGGCTACAAGGGCGCCGACCGCAATGCCCGCCTGCTGGAGCGCGCGCGCCAGGAAGGCAGCGTCACGGTCTATACCTCGCTCGCGCCCACCGAAGCGCAGCCGCTGGTGGAGGCCTTCGAGAAGAAGACGGGCGTCAAGGTCAACCTGTGGCGCGCGCTGAGCGACAGCGTGGTCAAGCGCGCGGTGTCGGAAGCGCAGGCGAAGCGCCATGCGGTGGATGTGATCGAGACCAACGGCCCCGAGATGGAATCGCTGGCGCGCGAGCAGGTGCTGGCCGAATTCCACAGCCCGTATCTCGCTGACCTGCCGCCAGAGATCATCCCCAAGCACGGCCTGTGGGTGCCCGACCGGCTGAACTTCTTTGTCGTGGCCTACAACCCGAACAAGGTCAAGGCGAGTGAACTGCCCAAGACTTATGAAGGCTTTCTGGACCCGAAGTGGAAAGGCCGCATAACGCTGGAAGCGACTGACGCCGAATGGATGGGCGGCGTCGTCAAGACCTGGGGTGAAGCGCGCGGCATGGCCTTCTTCACCAGGCTCAGTGCCATGAAGCCCGACATGCGCAAGGGCCACGTGCTGCTGGCGCAGTTGATCTCTTCGGGCGAGGTGGACGTGGGCCTGACGGCCTACCACGCCAACGCGCAGAGCTTCAAGAAACGCGGCGCGCCGGTGGACTGGGCGCCGGTGGAACCTGTCATCGCGCGGCCGCAGGGCATCGGCCTGGCGCGCCATGCGCCGCATCCGAATGCGGCACTGCTGTTTGCCGACTTCATGCTCTCGCCCGAGGTGCAGGAGATGCTGAACAGCATGGGCCGCACACCGACCAGCCGCACTGTGAAGACCGACACCAGCGGCATGGCCTTCGTCATGTCCGACCCCGCGGTGGTGCTGGACGAAGCCGACAAGTGGCAGCAGCTTTGGGACAAGCTGTTCATGGCCAAATGAATCAAACCTGAAGGAGCGTCACCATGTCTGAAACACAGAGCCCCACCCCACCCCCAGCCGACGAAGCGGTCTGGGAACGCTGGACCAAAAAACGCGTCTTCGTGCGCGCGCTCGAAGGCACCTATGGCGAACTGGTGCATGAACTCTTCAGCCAGCCGCGCGTGTACAAAAGCAAGGACTGGAAGTGGAAGGGCGGTCCGCAGAACTTCGGCAAGAAGATCATCAACCCGCAGGCTGTGAAGGTGGCGCAGAGCATCGAAGCGCACCTGGACGTGTACGCGCCCGGCGGCTTCGGCCAGAAGCACGGCCACATGAACAGTGCCGTCTTCTTCGTGCTCAAGGGCAAGGGCCACGACGTGCACGACGGCAAGCG
>JANNGN010000236.1:0-7495 GCA_031403895.1 Rubrivivax sp.
GCGACCATGGGCAGCGTCTGTGCGACCAGCGCCTGCAGGTCCACCGGCGCCAGCGTGATGATCACTTCACCGCCTTCCAGCGCCGACAGGCTGAGCACGTCGTTGATCAGCGTCAGCAGGTGCTGCCCCGCCGATCGGATGTGCTCCAGCCGGCGCCGCCGAGAAGAACTGGCGGCGTCGGCGCCGGCTTCGTCGCTCAGCAGCAACTGCGCAAAACCGAGCACCGCGTTCAGCGGCGTGCGCAACTCGTGGCTCATGCGCGCCAGAAACTTCGACTTCGAAGCACTCTCGCGCAATGCGATCTCGCGCTCGCGGCGCACGGTGTCGGCGGTGCGGATGGCGGTGACGTCCCAATTGACGCCGATGCGGCGGCGTCGGTTGCCGCCTTCAACGTCGGCTTCGTGGATGTCCATCGAACGCGAAGCCAGCCAGCGGACGCTGCCGTCCGGCCACAGCACGCGGAACTCATGCTCGACGATGTTGCCGCTTGTGAGCGCCTCGCGCGTCATGCGTTCTGCACGGCTGCGGTCTTCGGGGTGCACGCAGGCCAGCCGTTGCTGCGGGTTCATGGCCACCGGCAGCGGGGTGTGGCCGCGCAGGCGCCACATCTGTTCGTCCCAGAGCACGGCGCCAGAGGCCAGGTCCTGTTCCCAGGTGCCCAGGCCCGCCGCGTGCGCGGCCAGCGCCACGCGCTCCTGCGCGCTCTTCAGCGCCAGCTCGGAGCGGCGGCGTTCCGTGAGGTCGATGACGACGCCAAAGAGCAGCGGGCCGTCGCTGCCGGCTTCGCGCTGCGAGTGCGAGAACAGCTCGCGCACTGCACCGTCGGCGCGGCGCGCGCGGAAGCTCAGTTCCAGGCTGCCTTGGCCGCTCTTCAGCCAGCGATGGGTGCTGTCGTTGACGCGCCGGGCATCGTCGGCATGCACAAAGCGGTCGAGCCATTGCTGCATCGTGGGTGCCGCTGCCTGCGGCTCCAGGCCGTACATGGCGCGCAGTTGATCGCTCCAGAACGGGCGCTCCTGGCCCGGCTCGTGGATCCAGTGGCCGATGCCGGCGGCGCGCGTCACGGTTTCGAAACGCCGCCCGATCTCGTCGGCGCGGTGCCGGTGCGCCTGGCGCTCGGTGATGTCCAGGCCCACGCCCAGGAAGGCCACGGCCTGGCCTGTCGCGTCACGCAGCACCATGCGCCGCAGCAACTGCGTGCGCCAGCTGCCATCGGCATGGCGCACGCGCGCCTCGAAGTCGGCGGCCTGGCCACCGTCCAGCGCCGCCCGCGCCGAGGCCAGCACGCGCGGCAGGTCTTCGGGGTGGATGAGCGAGCGCATCTCGGCCAGCGGCATGCCTTGCGCGCGCGGCTCCAGGCCCAGTGCCAACCAGCCGTGCCGGTTGCAGTGCAGGCGATCGGTGTCGAGGTCGTGGCGCCAGAGCGCGATGCGACCCAGTTCGACAGCCAGCGCGAGTTGCGATTCCAACTCGCTGGCGACAGTCGCCAGCGCACCGGGCCCGCTGTCGTCCGCCACCAGGCCCGGGCGGCCGATGCCGCGCGCCGAGTCCAGCAGTTCGGTCTTCCGCGCCAGTGGCAAGAGCGTCATTGCCCAGCCGCCACTTGGTAGCGGGCGACTGTTGGCCTGGAACCAGGCGTCGGCTTGGGTCGCCGGAAGCGCCGCCTGCAATTCGACCTGGCAGGGCGCATCGGCGCACAGCGCGGCAGCTGCAACGGGGTCTGTCCAGCAGGCGTTGAAAGCCTGGCCGCTGTGCGCACCCGCAGCCCGCACCGCAGCGTCATTGGCCCACCGCACCAGGCCAGCCACATCCACATGCACCAGCGCCACCGCTGCCGCCTGCAGCAGCTGCGCTGCGTCGTCAGGCAGCGGGAGCGAAGGCGGGGGCGGGAGGTGTGGCGGCCGGTCATGCAGCATCGGCAGGGGCTGGAAGGCTTGGATGAAGGCGCCGAGTATCGCCGGCAGCCTTGCACGGGCGGGCCCACACAGCGCTGAGCGGCTGCGCCTGCAACCGCTTGAAGCGCCGGGCCCAGGCCTGGCCCCCGGCGCCAGAATGCCACCATGCGCCGTCTCGACATCGCACCCCTCAACCGCCGACGCTGGTGCAGCGCAGTGGTGGCTTTGCTGGCCGGCCTGCACCGCCCCGCACGGGCCGCGCCAATGGCGATTCAGCAGGACGGTGCCTGGCTCGACAGCGCCCGCGGTCGCCCGCTGCCCTGGCGGCTGCGCCTGCCGAGCCAGCCCGGCCAACGTGGGCCTTGGCCGCTGGTGCTGTATTCGCACGGCCTGGGTGGCAACCGCGAGGGCGGCGCCGTCTGGGGCCAGGCCTGGGCTGATGCCGGCATCGCCGTGCTGCATCTGCAGCACCCCGGCAGCGACAGCGAAACGCTGCGCAACGGCCTGGCGGCACTGCGCGCAGCGGCGTCGACTGAGCAGTTGCTGGCGCGCGTGCGCGACGTGCGCTTTGCGCTGGATGAAGTCGCACGCCAGGCCGGGGCTGATTCCGAGCCCTGGCGCTCGCTGCGCCAGGACGCGCTCGGACTGGCTGGCCATTCCTTCGGCGCCCAGACCACGCAGGCGCTGGCCGGCCAACGCTTCCCGGTGGCGGTAGAGGTGGCCGACGCGCGCCTGCACGCCTTCATCGCGCTCAGCCCATCGTCGCCGCGCGATGGCCGCATGACGGTGGCGCAGGCCTTTGGCGCCATCCGCCGGCCCATCCTGGCAGTCACCGGCTCGCTCGACGGTGACCCTTTCGGCGCCTACGACAGCGGCGAGCCGAGGGCGCGTGTGTTTGAAGGCCTGCCGCAAGGCCAGCGTGCGCTGCTGTGGCTGCAAGGTGCCGACCACATGAGCTTCAGCGGCGGCGCGGTGCGCCCGGTGCCCGCCATCGGTCCCTTCAGGCGCCACGGTCCGGCGGCGTCGCTGGAGCCCACGCATCGCGCGGTAGTGCAGCGGGTGACGGCGCTGTGGTGGCGCGCGCACTTGCTGGGCGATGCCGATGCACAGGCTGCGCTGCTGCCGCCGTCACACCAAGCGCTGGGCCTGGCCGAGGGCGACCGCTTCACGATCGATTGAAGCGCCTGCGGTAACCTCCCTGCCCGCACCTGGAGACACTGCATGTTCGACACCGCCATTGCCGGCAGCCTGCCCAAGCCTTCGTGGCTGGCCGAGACGCAGAAACTGTGGCCGCAGTGGAAGCTGCAAGGGGCCGATCTGGCCCAGGCCAAGCTGGATGCCACGCTGTTGTGGATCAAGGCGCAGGAGGACGCGGGCTTGAGCGTGATTGGCGACGGTGAACAGAGCCGGCAGCACTTCGTGCATGGCTTCCTGGAGCGGGTGGAAGGCATCGACTTCGAGCACAAGGTCGAGGTCGGCATCCGCAACGAGCGCTACAAGGCGATGGTGCCGCAGGTGGTGGCAGCGCTGAAGCTCAAGGGCCGCGTGCATGAAACCGAAGCGCGTTTCCTGCGCGCACACAGCACGCGCAAGATCAAGTTCACGCTGCCCGGCCCGATGACCATCGTTGATACCGTGGCCGACCGCTTCTACGGCGACCGCGTCAAGCTGGCCTTTGCATTCGCCGAACTGCTGAACCAGGAAGCGCTGGCGCTGCAGGCCGACGGCGTGGACATCGTGCAGTTCGACGAACCGGCCTTCAACGTCTATATGGACGAGGCGGCGGACTGGGGCGTGCGGGCGCTGGAACGCGCGGCGCAGGGCCTGACAGCACAAGGCGCGGCCTCGGGCCGCGCGTGTACGACGGCGGTCCACATCTGCTACGGCTACGGCATCGAAGCCAACAACCAGTGGAAGAAGACGCTGGGCGGTGAATGGCGCCAGTACGAGAAGGTCTTCCCGGCGCTGGCGGCCAGTTCCATCCAGCAGGTCAGCCTGGAATGTTTCCACTCCCACGTGCCGCCCGACCTGATGGCGCTGCTGAAGGGCAAGGACGTGATGGTGGGCGTGATCGACGTCGCCAGCGAGACGGTTGAAACGGCGGAGCAGGTGGCCGACACCATCGGCCGGGCGCTGCAATTCGTGCCGCACGCGCGGCTCATCGCCTGCACCAACTGTGGCCTGGCACCGATGCGTCGTGAGGTGGCCGAGGCGAAGCTGCGTGCGCTGGCTGACGGCGCCGCGCTGGCGCGCACGCGCTATGCGCTGGCCTGAGACTTTCGGGCCGCAGCCGGGCCTTGCCGCATGAAGCTGTCGCGGCTATGGCAGCCACGCACGCTGCTGTTCTGGCAGATGCTGGCCTTCAATGTGCTGTCGTCGCTGTGTGCCTGGGCGCTGCGCACGCTGCCACTGAACACGGCGGGCATGCTGCTGGTGGGCACGGCTGCGCTGCTGAACTGCGGCTTCGGCTTGCTCGCCACCTGGCGGCTGCTGAAAGGGCCGGATCGGGCCAGCGGCACATCGTCGGCCACTGCGGCCGGCACGTTGGAGTGAATCGCTGCCGGTGCCGCATCTGCACCACGCCGCCGGCACGGCGGAGGGTGTTCAGCCCCGAGACCGGGCGCGCCGGGGCTTGGCGGCGACCTTGCGATTTACTTGGCCAGCAGTGCAGTGACGTCGGCCACGCGCTGGCCAAAGGCCTTCGCGGTGGCGATGTCGCCGGGCACCATTTCGTCGGCTGAAGCGTTGGACGGCGAGGCCGTCATCAGGCCCGAGAACGAGCCCAGGTTGTTGATGTCGTTGCGCGTCGATTCCTTGGTGTTGCTGGGCATCAGGCCGGTGCCGGCCCACAGCATGCTGTGCTGCTGGCTGAGCGTGAACAGGTAGTGCAGCGTCGAGTGCTTGTCGCCGTTCAATGAAGCGGAATTGGTAAAGCCGGCCGCCAGTTTGTTCTTCCACACCTGGGTGAACCAGGGCTTGCTGGACGCGTCGGCAAATTTCTTGAACTGCCAGCTCACGCTGCCCATGTAGGTGGGGCTGCCGAAGACGATGGTGCGCGCTGCGGCCAGTTGTTCCCAGCCACCTTCGGGCAGGTTGCCTTCAGCGTCGATGGCCAGCAGCATGCCGCCGCTGCCTTCAGCCACGGCTTGCGCCACCTTGGCGGTGTGGCCGTAGCCGCTGTGGAAAACGATGACGATGGGGCTCATGGGCTAACTCCAGTGTGGTTGGGATGGGGTGGGATGGACTTACGGGGCAAGGTCGAACACCAGCACTTCGGCGTCTTCACCGCCTTCAAGCAGCAGGGTCGATTCATGGTCCAGCCGCAGCGCGTCGCCGCCTTGCAGCTGGCGGTCATTCACGCGCAGGCTGCCGCGCACCAGGTG
This sequence comes from Rubrivivax sp., assembly GCA_031403895.1. Lineage (GTDB taxonomy): Bacteria > Pseudomonadota > Gammaproteobacteria > Burkholderiales > Burkholderiaceae_C > Rubrivivax. The sequence continues at coordinate 5,279 of JANNGN010000236.1, forward strand.
CACGTAGCTGATGCGCTGAGGGTCGAGTGGCAACTCGGCCCGTTCATCGCCGCTGAAAAGGCCGGCGCGCAGCGACGCGTCGGCGTGGATCGTCACCGAACCTTCGCGCCCGTCGGGCGAGGCCACCAGTGCCAGCCGGCCGCGCTTGGAAGTCGCGTCGAAGTGCTTCTGCTCGTAGCCGGGCTCGATGCCCGCCCGCTGCGGCAACAGCCAGATCTGCAGGAAGTGGGTGGGCTGGTCCGCAGCATGGTTGAACTCGCTGTGGCGCACGCCGGTGCCGGCGCTCATGCGCTGCACGTCGCCGGGGCGGATGACGCCGCTTTCCGCCGTGCCTGCGGTGCCTGATGTGCCGTTCCCCATGCTGTCCTTGTGCGCCAGCGCGCCGTCGAGCACATAGCTGACGATTTCCATGTCGCGGTGGCCGTGGGTGCCGAAGCCGGTGCCCGGGGCAATGCGGTCTTCGTTGATGACGCGCAGGTTGCCCACGCCCATTTGCGCCGGGTCGTGGTAGTCGGCGAAGGAAAAGCTGTGGAAGCTCTTGAGCCAGCCATGGTCGGCATAACCACGGTCGGCAGACTTGCGCAGGGTGAGCATGGCGGGGTCTCCGGGTTGATGGACTGCACTGTAGGCAGCGCAAGCGTCAGCGTGGTGGTGCTGCCTTGACGAGCCCGTTCAAATAAGATGAAGCCCATGGCCGACCCACGACAAGCACTCACCCCCGACGCGCTGGCGATGATGGACACCATCGCGCGCACTGGCAGCTTTGCCGCTGCCGCGCGCGAACTGGGCAAGGTGCCGTCTGCCTTGACCTACAGCGTGCGCCAGCTTGAAGAAGCGCTGGACGTGCTGCTCTTTGACCGCAGTTCGCGCCAGGCGCAACTGACCGCCGCCGGCAGCGAACTGCTGCACGAAGGCCGCCGCTTGCTGCAGGAGATGGACGCCGTGGCCAACCGCGTGCGGCGTGTCGCCAGCGGCTGGGAGACGCAGTTGTCAATCGGGCTGGAGGACCTGGTGTCCATGCCCACCGTGTTCGAGCTGGTGGCGTCCTTCTGCCAGGTCAGCGACGGCCAGGAAGTCCGCGCGGCAGGAGCCCCGTCAGGCGTCCCGTCAGGGCCCGCTACACGCTTGCGATTGCGCACCGACGTGTTGGCCGGCACCTGGGAGGCGCTGGTCACGGGCCAGGTTGACCTGGCGATTGGCGTGAGTGGCGAATACGCCAACCCGGGCGGCATCGAATTGCGGCCGCTGGGCGACCTGGTCTTCATCTTCTGCGTCGCGCCGCACCACGCGCTGGCCGCGCAGGAAGGGCCGCTGGAAGACGCGCAACTGGTACACCACCGCGCCGTGGCGGTGGCCGACACGGCGCAGCGCATGACGCCGATCACCGTCAACCTGCTGCCCGGGCAAGACGTGCTGACGGTGCCGAGCATGCGCGCCAAGCTTGAAGCACTGCTGCGTGGCCTGGGCTGCGGTTTCCTGCCCGAACCGCTGGCGCGTGCGCAACTGGAAGCCGGCCGTCTGGTGCGCAAGGAGACGGCACGCGCGAGCCCGCTGGCGCGGCTGCACTACGCCTGGCGCGCCGAGCGCAGCGCACTCGGCCTGGGCCGGGCGCTGCAGTGGTGGCTGGCGCAGCTGGAAAGCCCCGTCACGCGGCGTGCGCTGCTGGAGCGGCATTCGGGCTTGTTGCCCTGAGCTGCCGTTGATGAGGTACCGCGGCCGCTTCGCGCCGTCGCCCAGTGGGCCTTTGCATGCGGGTTCGCTGGTGGCCGCGCTGGCAAGTTGGCTTGACGCTCGGGTACACGCCGGCACATGGCTGGTGCGCATCGAAGACGTGGACACACCGCGCTGCGTGGCCGGTGGCGCCGGGCTGATCCTGTCGCAACTGGCGGCCTGCGGGCTGTTGCCCGACGAGACGCCGCGGGTGCAGAGCCAGCGCGGTGAAGCCTATGCCCGTGCGGCCCACCAGTTGCGCGAGTCCGGACACGCTTACCCCTGCGGCTGCACGCGAAGGGACATCGACGCGGCGCTGGACACGCCGCATCAACGCTTCGGCGAACGCATTTACCCCGGCACCTGCAGCACCGGCCTGCACGGCAGGACCGAGCGCGCGCTGCGGCTGCGCGCCCGTGGTCTGGTGCAGTGGCAGGACCGCCGTCTGGGGCTGCAGCAGCAGGACGTGGGCGCCGAGGTCGGCGACTTCGTGCTGCGGCGCGCCGA
>JANNGN010000237.1:0-2206 GCA_031403895.1 Rubrivivax sp.
ATTTACGCCGGCGTGCGTGAAGCGGCCAAAGCCACGGGCGCCACGGTCAGCGTGATCTACGTGCCGCCCGCCGGCGCAGCCGCTGCGATCTGGGAAGCCGTGGAAGCCGACCTGGATCTGGCCATCTGCATCACCGAAGGCATCCCCGTGAAGGACATGCTCGAAGTGCGCAACAAGATGAAGAGGAAGGAAGCCGCTGGCGGCAAGCAGACGCTGCTGCTGGGGCCCAATTGCCCGGGCCTGATCACGCCCGACGAGATCAAGATCGGCATCATGCCGGGTCACATTCACCGCAAGGGCCGCATTGGCGTGGTCAGCCGTTCGGGCACACTGACCTATGAAGCGGTGGCGCAACTGACCGAAATCGGCCTCGGGCAAAGCAGCGCCGTCGGCATCGGTGGCGACCCCATCAATGGCCTCAAGCACATCGACGTGATGCGCCTGTTCAATGACGACCCCGACACCGACGCCGTCATCATGATCGGCGAAATCGGCGGCCCGGATGAAGCCGAAGCCGCGCGCTGGTGCCAGGCGAACATGAACAAGCCGATCGTCGGTTTCATCGCCGGCGTTACCGCACCGGCCGGCAAGCGCATGGGCCACGCCGGTGCGCTCATCAGCGGCGGCGCCGACACGGCGGACGCCAAGCTGGCGATCATGGAAGAGTGCGGCTTCACCATCACACGCAACCCATCCGAGATGGCGCGGCTGCTGAAAGCGCTGCTTTAAACGTCCTTCCAGCCAACAGGGGCTGGGCCGTACTGAGCAGCCTTGCCCGGAGTGCCTTGCGCGCGCGGCGGCTAACGCGAGTGCGTGGTTCCACGCACATCAGCAGCAGGCGCAGGCTCCTACACTGAGGGGCGCACCGAACCTGGCTGCAATCGACCGCACAGAAGACTCGACATGGACATGTTGCTCACCCCCGACTTCTGGGTCGCCGTCGGCCAGATCATCATGATCGACATCTTGCTGGGCGGCGACAACGCGGTGGTCATTGCGCTGGCCTGCCGCAAACTGCCGCCCAAGCAACGCACGCAAGGCATTCTGTGGGGCACGGCAGGCGCCATCGTGCTGCGCATCGTCCTCATCTTCTTTGCCCTCACGCTGCTGGCGATCCCGTTCCTGAAGATCGTCGGCGCGGCGCTGCTGCTGTGGATCGGCATCAAGCTGCTGGTGCCTGAACATGGTGAGGGGCATTCGTCCATCGACGGCAGCGACAAGCTCTGGGGCGCCGTCAAGACGGTGATCATTGCCGACTTCGTCATGAGCCTGGACAACGTGATCGCCATCGCCGGCGCAGCCGAAACCGCCGGCAACGGCCAGCACAGCATGGCGCTGGTCATCTTCGGCGTGTTCATCAGCATTCCCATCATCGTTTGGGGCAGCCAGGTGGTCATCAAACTGATGGACCGCTTCCCTCTCATCATCACGCTGGGCGGCATGCTGCTGGGCTGGATTGCAGGCACCATGATCGTTAGCGATCCAGCCCTGGTGAACCCGGACATCGTCAAGCAGATGCCCAAAATCGACCCCAGCGCTTTCGTTCGCTATGGTGCCAGCGCGGCCGGTGCGCTGCTGGTGCTGCTGGTCGGCAAGTGGCTGACGGCCCGGCAGGCGCCGACTGTGAGCCCAGAGCCAGAGCCGGTCGTCAGCACGCCCGCCGGCCAGTTGCGGCGCGCCCTTGTGGCCGTTGACGGCTCCGAGGGCGCACAGCGTGCCTTGCAGCAACTGCTGGTCTTGCGGCGGGAACTGCGAGACCCAGCGGCGTTGGAAGTGCACCTGGTCAATGTCCAGCGCGCGGTGACTGGCAACGTGGCTTCGTTTGTCTCCCCGGATTCACTTGAGGAGTACCACCGTGAGCGCAGCGAGGCCGCGCTCGCGCCGGCCCGCGCTGCCTTGGGAAAGGCCGGTGTTGCCTTCCTGGAGCATCAACGCATGGGGCCGCCGGGGCCGACCATTGCCGAGGTGGCTCAGCAGCAGAACTGTGATCTCATCGTGATGGGCACGCAGGGTTTGCGCAGCAACACCGGTGCGCTGCTCGGCTCGGTGGCGCAAAGCGTCATAGAGCACGCGGCCGCACCGGTGCTGGTGGTGAAGTAAGTGCTGCGGCGCCCGCTCCGGGGCCAACCTGCCGCTTGTTGATCTGGCCACGGCCTTGTCGTTTTTGAAGGCGGCGTGAGAGACGCGCCGGACCTGCAGCGCGCGA
>JANNGN010000238.1:0-2260 GCA_031403895.1 Rubrivivax sp.
GCGCTGGGCCTTGCTGACCACGAAGTGCCCGTCGGCGCAGGCCGCCACCTGGGCCAGGTGCGTGACGGCCAGCACCTGCGCGCTGCGGCCCAGCTGCTTCATCAGCCGGCCCACGCTGTCGGCCACGGTGCCGCCGACGCCCGCGTCGATCTCATCGAAGATCAGCGTGGCTGTGGCGATACGGGCTGCGTCCGGCAAGCCCTGTGCAGTCGTCACGGCAATCGCCAACGCCAGCCGCGACAGCTCACCGCCGGAAGCCACCTTGGCCAATGGCCGTGGTGTGCTGCCGGTGTGGCCCGCGACGCGGAATTCCACCGTGTCCAGGCCGTGGGATTGCGGCTCGTCACTGTCCGTCACCGCCACTTCAAAGCGGCCGCCCGACATGCCCAGCTGCTGCATTACCTGCGTCACTGCGGCAGCCAGTTTCGGTGCAGCCAGCTTGCGCAGGCGCGAGACTCGCTGCGCCTCAAAGCGCCACACACGCTGTGCATTGGCGGCTTCGCGTTCCAGGCCCTCCAGGTCGGCTGCGGCGTCCAGGCGCTGGCTTTCTGCGCGCCAGCCGGCCAGCAACGCAGGCAGCTCTGCAGGGCTGCGGCGGTAGCGGCGCGCCAGCTGCACCCAGCTACCGATGCGGGTGTCCAGCTCGGCCAGCCGTTGCGGGTCGGGGGTCGCTGTGGTTCAGGTAGCCGGTGAGGGTATGCGCCGCGTCTTCAATCTGGGCCTGCACGGCGCGCAACTGTTCGGCCACGGCACCCAGGTCTGCGTCATAGCGCTGCACCTCGCCAAGTGCGCTGATGGCGCGCGCGGTCAACACAGCGGCGCTGTCGTCGATCTCGGACAGGGCGGCCAGTGCAGCGCGCGTGCCGTCCAGCAGCGCCTGGCCGTGCGCCAGCCGCTGGTGTTCGGCGTTGAGCTGATCCCACTCACTGTCGGCCGGGTTGAGCTTTTCAAGCTCGCCGATCTGCCAGGCCAGCCGCTCGCGCTCATGCTCCAGCGTGTCGCGCTGCGCACGCGCCTGTTCCAGCCGCGCCAGCGCGCCACGCCAGGCCTGCCAGGTGAGGGGTAGCGCGCTGGTGTCGGCGCCAGCTTGCGCGTCCAGCAGCGCGCGCACAGCGGCCGGCCGCGTCAGGCTTTGCCAGGCGTGCTGGCCATGGATGTCCACCAGATGTTCCGCAGCCCCGCGCAGTTGCGCCACGGTGGCCGGGCTGCCGTTGATCCAGGCACGGCTTTTTCCCTGTGCATCGACACTGCGGCGCAACAGCAGCGTGTCGGCGTTGTCGAAGCCGGCTTCTTCCAGCCACGGCGACAGCGACGGCGGCGTGTCGAACTCGGCGCTGACCTCGGCCCGCGCTGCGCCTTCGCGCACCAGCCCCGCATCGGCACGGTTGCCCAGCGCAAGCTGCAGCGCGTCGATCAGGATCGACTTGCCCGCGCCCGTTTCCCCGGTCAGCACGGTGAAGCCGGCGCCGGGTTCGATTTCTAGCGCGGCGACGATGGCCACGTCGCGCAGTGACAGGCGCCGCAACACTTCAGTGCCCGCCAGGGAAACGGTCGAGACTCAGCAGACGCCGGTGAACCGGCTCTGCCGGGCACCTGGCGTCGCCCCCTTGGGGGGAGGCGGCCGCAGGCCGCTCCGGGGGGGTCGTCACACCACGCCCTCGTACCAGCGCAGCTTGCGCCGCAGCGTGGCGTAGTAGCTCCAGCCGCGCGGGTGCAGGAAGCGCACCTTGAAGGCCGAGCGCCGCACACGCACCTGGTCGCCGATCATCAGGCTGGCCAGGTTGTGCATGTCGAAGTTGGCCGACACGTCCTTGCCGGCCACGATGCCGATGCGCACCTCGCCGGAATCAGGCAGCACGATCGGCCGGTTGGACAGTGTGTGCGACGCGATCGGCACCATCCCCAGCCGCCGATGGCCGGGTGCAGGATGGGCCCGCCGGCCGACAGTGCATAGGCGGTCGATCCGGTGGGCGAGGCGACGATCAGACCGTCGGCGCGCAGGTTGGCCACGAAGTCGCCGTCCACATCGACGCGCAATTCCACCATGCTGGCGGTGGCACCGCGGCTGACCACCACATCGTTCAGCGACAGGCCTTCGAAGATCTTCTCGCCGTCACGCCAGACATCGCCTTCCAGCATGCTGCGCGACTCTTCTTCGTAGTCACCGCTCACCATCGGCGCCAGCGCGTCCTTGTACTGGTGGATGGCGATGTCGGTGATGAAGCCCAGGCGCCCCTGGTTGATGCCCACCAGCGGCATC
>JANNGN010000239.1:0-2983 GCA_031403895.1 Rubrivivax sp.
GTGCCCAGCAGCATCAGCACGGCGCTGGTGGCCAGCGCTTGCACATTCTTCATGGTGCCTCCCGCATGTGGTTGGGCGGCCACTGTAAATGTGCGGCACGGCCGGCGAATCATCCAGGCACAGGATTGCGCCACGCCCGCCGTACCATGGCGCATGGCCGACGACATCCCGACCCTGCGCCGCATCCTCAAGGCCTGCCACACCATTGCCGTGGTGGGCCTGTCTGCCGAATGGCACCGGCCCAGCTACTTTGCGGCCAAGTACATGCAGCAGCACGGTTACCGCATCGTGCCGGTGAATCCGCGCTACGACAGCATTCTGGGCGAGCCGTGTTTTGCGCGGCTGGAAGACATCCCCTTTGGCGTCGACATGGTCGATGTCTTTCGCAAGGCTGTCGACGTGCTGCCCATTGCCCACAGCGCGGTGGCCATCGGCGCGCGCTGCCTGTGGCAGCAGCTTGGCGGTGTCAACGAAGAGGCCGACGCCACCGCGCGCGCAGCGGGGCTGGACTCGGTGATGAACCGCTGCGTCAAGATCGAACACGCGCGACTGTTCGGTGGCCTGCACTGGGCGGGTGTGAACACCGGCGTCATCTCGGCACGCAGGCTAATTTGATGAGCCACTGATGAACGACCGCCACTTCAAGCCCGAAACCCTGGCCATCCACGCCGGCCAGATCCCCGACCAGGCCACCGGCGCGCGCGCACTGCCCATCTACCAGACCACGAGCTTCGTCTTCGACAGCGCCGAGCACGCCGCCAGCCTCTTCAACCTGCAGACCTTCGGCAACGTCTATTCGCGTTTGAGCAACCCCACGGTGGCGGCGCTGGAGGAACGCGTTGCCGCACTGGAAGGCGGCCGTGCGGCGGTGGCCAGCGCCAGCGGCATGGCGGCCGAGGCGATGGCGCTGATGACGATCCTGCAGGCCGGCGACCACGTCGTGGCTGCCGGTGCGCTGTACGGCGGCAGCGTGACGATGCTGGCGGTGAGCCTGAAGAAGTTCGGCATCGAGACGACGTTTGTCGATGCGTCAAAGCCCGATGCCTTCGCCGCTGCGATGCGCCCCAACACACGCGCCGTGTTTGCAGAAAGCCTGGGCAACCCGAGCCTCGTGGTGCTGGACATCGCCGCCGTGGCCGAGGTGGCGCATGCGCACGGCGTGCCGCTGGTGATCGACAACACGGTGCCGTCACCCTTCCTGTGCAACCCGCTGGCGCTGGGGGCCGACATCGTGCTCCACAGCGCCACCAAGTACCTGGCCGGCCACGGCACCACGCTGGGCGGTGTGGTGGTGGAGGGCGGCAAATTCCCGTGGGACAACGGCAAGTTCCCGGGCATGACCGAGCCCAGCGTGGGCTACCACGGCGTCAAGTTTTACGAGACCTTCGGCGACTTCGGCTACACCATGCGCTGCCGCATGGAAAGCCTGCGCGTCTTCGGCGCCGCGCTGTCGCCGATGAGCGCGTGGCAGATCCTGCAGGGCGTGGAAACGCTGCCGCTGCGCATGGAAAGGCATTGCAGCAATGCGCTGCGGGTGGCCGAATTCCTGCGCGATGACCCGCGCGTGAGCTTCGTCAACTACCCCGGGCTGCCCGACCACCCACAACACGCACTGTTGATGCGCCAGATGCGCGGGGCTTCCGGGCTGCTGGTGTTTGGGGTGAAGGGCGGCGTGAACGGCGGTGAAGTGAATGGCGTGAAGTTCATCGAGAGCGCGCAGTTCATGAGCCACCTCGTGAACATCGGCGACACGCGCACGCTCATCAGCCACCCGGCCAGCACCACGCACCGGCAGTTGGATGCGGCGCAGCAACTGGCCGCCGGGGTCAGGCCCGACATGGTGCGCATCTCGGTGGGCCTGGAGCACATCGACGACATACTGTGGGATGTGGACCAGGCGCTCGCGGCCGCGGTCGCGTAGCGCCCAGGCGCTGCACTTACTTCGTCACTTACTTCGGCACTTCCGTCAAACGCCGGCCCAACGACAAGGCATAGGGCGCAGGCCGTGCCAGCAGCACCGGGTCGGCCGAGGCCTTGATGCCCTGCGGCAGCACCAGCGGGTTGAAGGTGATCTTGTCGCAAGCCCCGCCTGCACCGGCCTGCACCGCGTCGATCACGAGCCGCCCCGCCGACACGACCCGTCGGCCGTCCGGCCAGACCTGGGTCGGGTCGGTTAGCGGGTCACCGGCCTCGGCCAGTTGCAGCTTGAAGTCAAACACCACCGGCGCTGCCGCCACGCGCTGGCGCAAGTCGGCGGCCAGGAAGTCGTCGGGCATCGACTTCATCTGTTCATCCGTCAGGCCCACCGTGCCTTGCTCGGGCGCGAACTGCCAGCGCACGAACTGGCCCTGGCCGGCAGCATTCACCACCTCGAAGGCGTTGGTGCTCCAGTAGCTGGCGCTGCCGTAACTGGCCGGCACGGCGGTCTTGGCCAGGTAGGCGCCCTGCAGCAAGGTCTCGGGGTTGGCGTCGTTGAAGGCTTTCAGCTTTGCCGGGTCGGCTTTGCCGGTGGCGGGGTCGGGCGTGCGCACCTGCACGAAGGTTGCAAACTGCTCGGGCTTGCTGACGAAGTACATCGGCGAAGAGATGTTGGCGCTGAGCCAGCTCTCGCCGTTGGCCGGGCTGAACTGCAAGGCCAGGCCGCGCACCGAGCGGCTCTTGTCGCTGGCCAACGGGTTGCCGCCGCCCACTGAAAAGCGCGCCACCACGGGAACCCTGTCGCCCTTGAACACCGAGGCACTCGACAGTGCGCGGCCGGCCTCATTACCGATGAAATAGCCCGAGGCGCAAATGCCTTTGGCTTGCGAACGGCGGAAGGTCGGCTGTTTGCCGAACAGGCTTTCCAGCGCATCAACTTGCGCCAGAGGCGCTGGCACCTGGGCCAAGGCTGCCAACGGCACGCTGAGGGCCAGCAGGCCTGTGGCAGCGGCTGCTGCAACGGCTGCGATCGGGGATGGGTTCATGGGCTGATGTCCTTGCATCG
>JANNGN010000240.1:0-5205 GCA_031403895.1 Rubrivivax sp.
GGCGCCGGCCCCGCCGCCTTCGATGGCCTGGACACCGTGCCCGGCACACGCACGCTCACGGCTGCGGGTGCGCTGCGCTTCACGCTGCCGGTGCAGCGCGTGGTGGCTGCGGCGGCGGCGGGCGTGCCCGATGCCAGCACGGCCGCGCCCGGCGTGTACGTGGACGCCGACCGCGGCGACGACGCCAACGCCGGCACACGCGACCGCCCCTGGCGCACGCTTGCGCGCCTGGCCACGCTGCGGCTGGCCGTCGGCACTGGCGTTTACCTGCGCTGCGGCAGCGTCTGGCGCGCGTCGCTTGTGCTCAGTGCCGAGCAACTGCCTGGCGACAACGTGGTGGCCGGCTACGGCGCCGAATGTGGCACCCAAAAGGCCACGCTGTCGGGTGCTGACGACTTCTCGGGCGGCTGGCGCTTGAACGGTGCGGTGTGGTCACGCGCACTGCCCGCCGGCACGCCAAAGGTCACACAGCTCAGCCTAGACGGCCAGGCCCTGCGCATTGCGCAGTGGCCCGACCCCACGGCGGCGGGTGCACGGCGCATGGCCTTGGTTTCGGCTGCGGCGTCTGCAACGAGTCTGGCGCTGCAAGCGGCCGACGCCGCGCAACTGGCGGCGAGGGACCTGAACGGCGCCACCGTGCAACTGCGCACGCAACCCTGGTTGATCGAAACCCGTCGCGTCACAAGCGCACGCGGCGCCCTGCTGGAGCTGGACAGTGCGCCCCGTTGGCCGCTGCCGGCAGGCGCCGGTTTCGTGCTGCAGGACAAGCTGTGGATGCTGGACAGCCCCGGCGAGTTCTTCCACGACATAACGACGCAACAGCTCTACCTCATCGCCCCCGCCGCCGGTGCACCGGCCGACCTCAACAGCGCGCTCGTCGAAGGCAGCGTGCGCGACCGGGCGCTGCAGCTCACGCAGACGCGCGGCCTCGTCGTGCGCGACCTCGCGCTGCGCGCAGCGCGCCAGGAAGGCCTGCTGCTGACCAACACGCCGCAAGCACAGTTGAGCCGCCTGGACGCGCGCGACAACGGCAGCGCCGGCATCCGCCTGTCGCAATGGGAAGCCCTGCCGCCGACCACACCCGGGCCACAGCTGACCGACAGCCGCGTGGCCGGCAACGGCGAATACGGCATCGACGCCGTGCATGTGGCGCGGGCACGCATCCAGCGTGTGATGGCACTGGCCAACGGCAGCGCCTTGCAGCACCAGGGCGGCGTTGCAGCGGCACTGGCCGCCGGGCCTGGCGCGCAGATCGAGGACAACGTGGTCGATGGCGCCGGCTACGTCGGCATCCGCTTCTCGGCGCTGGGCGGCAGCACGGTGGCGCGCAACACGGTGTCGGGCTATTGCAGCCGGCTGTCGGACTGTGGCGCCATCTACACCTGGACCGGGCGTGAAGCCGCAGCCACGGCCGCCGGCAACCTGGCCAGCACCGTGCAGGGCAACCGCGTGCTGCCGGCGCAAGCGCAACTGGAAGGCGCCGTGGCCGACGGCCGCGACGTGGTGGCCGGCATCTACATCGACGACCAATCGCACCAGGCGCAGGTGCTGGACAACGTGGTGGTGGGCGCGCCGGTCGGCGTCTTCGTGCACAACGCGTCGGGTGTGCGGGTCAGCGGCAACCGCATCTGGCAGCCGACTGCCGTGGGCCTGTGGGCCAGCATGGACCAGCGCGACGTGGACGCGATGGTGGGCAACCGCTTCAGCGACAACACCATCGTGCCGCTGCTGCAGGCCGAGACCATCGCCGGTTCACTGCCGGCATTGGCGGCATCCCACGCCGTGTGGTTCTGGCACGCGCTGGCGGGCGAGGCGGCGCTGGCGCCGGGGCGCAATGCCTTCAGCGGCAACCGCGTGCTGCAATTGCAGGGCGCGCTGGCAGTCCATGCGCGCACGCGCGGGCCGGCGGGTGAACGGGCGCTGGATGCGGTGGAATGGCAGGCGCTGAACCCCGCAGAGTGGGCGCCGCAAAGGCCGCTGCTCTACGCCGCCGTGGCCACCACGCTGGGTGACGAGTTGGTGGCAGATGGTGGCTTCGACGGTGGACTGGCGTCCTGGCGCACGTACCGCAACCCGGCCAGTGCGAGCTTCACGGCGCTGGCTGTTCCCACGTCCGCCGGCTGCAGCGGCACCTGCGTCTCCTTCACCGCTGGCGACCCCGGCGACCTGCTCGCCAGCCGGCCCTTCGCATTGCGAGCCGGCGCGATTTACGCCTACCGCCTGCGCGCCACTTTCGCGCAGGGTGGCAGCATCGCGCCGCCCTACATCAGCCGCGACGGCACACCGTGGGACAGCTCGGCCGATGCGCGCGGCTTTGCCAGCAGCCTGCCGCTGCGCGGCGCAGCGGGCGAGACGCTGGCCTACGAAGCCTACTTTGTCGCGCGCGCTGCCGCGCCGAGCCGCGTCAACCTGCAGCTGCGCACCTACGGCTCGGCAGTGGCGCTGGACGCGGTGTCGGTGCGCGAGGTGATCGGCTGGACGGCAGCACGCAGCGCCGAGTGGTCGGCACTGGCCTATGCGCGGCCCGACGCGGCGCGGGCGGTGGACTGCGCTGAACTTGGCTGGCAGGCCGGCTGCAGCGCGCTCGGCCTGGACGGCCAGCCGGTGGCGCTGCCGCTGCAACTGGCGGCGGGCACGGAACGGCTGCTGCTGCGCGCTGATTCGGCCTTCAGGCGCTGACTTCGGCAACACCCGCAAGCCAGGCTTGCAGCAGCGTCTCGTACTGCTGCAGGATCAGTGGCCAGGTGAAGGCCTGCTCGAAGCGCTGCCTCGCGGCCACGCGCAGGGCCTGCAGCCCGGGCTCGTCCACCAGCAGTGCATCGAGCGCCGCCGCACAGCCGTCAACACCTTCGAAGTAGCACGCCGCATCGCCCGCCACCCAGCGGTTGAAGCGGTTGTCATGCGCCAGCACCGCGTTGCCCGCACCCAGCGCCTCCACCAGCGACGGGTTGGTGCCGCCCACGCGGTGGCCGTGTACATAGGCGCTGCAGTGAAAGCGCAGCGCGTGCAGCACCGGCTTGTCGTAGATGGCACCCAGCAAGCGCACTTCGTCGCCAGCCCCTTCGGCCGCAGCGCGCACGGCGCGGTGGTAGAGGTTTGATTCGCTGTAGGCCCCCAGAACCACCAGCGTGTGGCTGCGGCGGCGGCGCGCAAAAGCCTGCACCACGTCCAGCACCGAATTCTCGGGCTCGGGGCGCGCAATCAGCGTCAGGTAGCGGCCGGGCTCCAACCCCAGCGCACGCACCGGGGCATCGCTCAAACCCGACAGTGCGTCCGCGCCGTAGGCAATCGTGCTGATCTTGCTGATCTGGCTGCCACTCATGTTGCGCGCCAGGTGGCGGGCGATCTCGGGGTGGTCTGCCACCAGATGATTTGCAAGCCGGCAACCAGCCTGCTCGTTGAACCAGAACCAGGCCTTGGCGGCGGCGCCCCACTTGTCGCGCTGCCACTCGATGCCGTCCATGTTGATGAGGTTGGGCACGCCGCGCAGCCGCAGCCATGCGCAGAAGACCGCTGTGTTGTAGCCCAGCGTGAGGCACAACTCGCCAGCCGCAGCGGCATGCCGCGTCGCCTTCCAGTCGAAGACGACGGTGCCGCGCGGCCCCGGCTGCGAGACCGGGATCTGGACACGCTGCACACCCTGCCACTCATCCTGCCCGGCAGGCCCATCGCCTTCCTCCTGGCAATACACGGTGACGCGCCAGCCGCGCTGCACCAGGTGCAGCGCCAAGCGCTCGGCAAAGGTCTCGAAACCGCCGTGCGCCGCCGGCACCCCGCGCGTGCCCAGGATGCGCAGCGCCTTGTGCTTTTCAGCGCGCGCTTCAACGGCTGCCAACAGGCGCCCCGCAGTCGTGCAGCGCGGTGCGCAACAGCGCCAGCGTGGGCTCTGTCGCTCGACGCGGCGTGGGCGCTCCTTCAGCGGCGCGCATCTCGGCGTCCCAGCCGTGCCATTCGCGCCAGGCGTGGTAGGTCCAGCTCCAGCGCCAGGCGTTGAAGATCGACAGCAGGTCGGCGAGATAGCGCTCGCGCGCGGCGCCCGGTGCCCAGCGCGGCGCGCCAAATTCGCCAACGTAGATCGGCACGCCGTGGCGCTGCGCGAACTGCTGCACGGGTGCCAGTTCGGCCAGCAAGCGCTCGCGGTTCCACACACCCTGGCCGGGCACTGCGCCGGGGTAATCGACCACGCCGTTGAAGCGCGGGTCACCGACGCGCTGGTGCGTGAATTCGAAAGGCTCGTACATGTGAACGCTGTAAATAACGTTGTCGCAGGGCAGCTTCGTCGCCGTGCGAAAGGCCATCGGCCGTGCGCCGGGTGAAGGCTCCAGCACGAGCGTGCGCGTCGGGTCCACCGCGCGCACGGTGTCGATCAGCCGCAGCGCCAGCGCATCCCAGCGCGCCTGCTTGATGCCGAAGCTCAGGCCCGGCGGATGCGCTTCGTTGACGAGGTCGAAGGCCGCCACTTCGGCGCGGCCCACGAGTTGCTGCGCCAGTCGCCGCCAATGGTCTTCAAGGCTGGCCTGCAAGGCAGGGCTCGTCCACAGCGCCGATTCGGGCTCGGGCGGCGGGCGCAGCACCAAGACCAGACGCAGGCCATGGCTGCGCGCGAGGTCGAGTTGGCGCCGCAGTTCGGGTTGTGCCGCAGCCGGCATCTCGTAGCGTTGCCCCTGTGCGTCGGACTGAAGCGCAATGCCAAAGCGAACAAGCGTCGCGCCCGCTCTCGCCATGTCGGCAAAGTCCTGCGCCGTGCGGCCGAAGACCTCACCCAGGTGGAAGCCACGGCCCAGGCCCGGGTGCGTGCAGCGTGCGACTTGAGCATGCGCGGCAGGCGCAAGCAGCGTGGGCAGGGCCAGGGCCAGTCGCCGTTTCATCGCGCCGGCGCCAGTTCTTTGTAGAGCGCCGCAAAGCGGTCGATGAAAGCATCGCGCGTGAAGAGCCGCTGCAGCCGCTCGCGCCCGGCCTGGCCCATCTGCGCACGCAACGCCTGGGAGGCGGCCAGGCGCTGGATGGCGGCGACCATTTCATCCGCAGACACCGGCGCGCACAGGATGCCGTTGACGCCGTGGTCCACCATCTCGCAGACCCCGCCATGGCGAAAAGCGACGACGGGCTTGCCGGCGGCCATCGCTTCCAGCACGACGGTCGGGAAGGGGTCGGGTTCGGTCGAGGGCAGCACGAAGATGTCGATGTCAGCCAGCACATTGCCGA
>JANNGN010000241.1:0-3872 GCA_031403895.1 Rubrivivax sp.
GCCACCAGGTCTATGCCTGCGGCGCCCCGGTGGTGGTGGACTCGGCGCAACGCGACTTCGTTATGCGCTGCGGCCTGCCGGCTGAAGAGTTCTACGCCGACGCCTTCACATCGGAAGCCGACAAACACGGGCCGGGCTGAGCCCGCACTTGAAAGTCCGGAAGGACTTTCAAGGCTGGCGAAGGACCGAGCGCGATTTCACGCGCAAGGGCTGAGCCCGCGCGGCCCTTCAGTCGAAAGGCGTCGGCCGCATCTGCAAATGCACCTTGGCGCGCGGCGAGAAGTTGACCCGACGCGTCTCGACGATTCGCTCGCCACGCCCCTGCCCCACCAACTGCCCTTCCACCAGTTCGTAGCCCAGCAGCGCGATCACACGCTGGCCCATGAAGATGGGCCGCGCGTTGCCATGCCAGTCGGTGCATGAAGCCTTGCAGCCGTCTTCGACCCTCGGCCCAGCCTGCGCGGCCAGGTCGCCAAGCGCGGTGAACGACAGGCCGCGCTGCCGCAGCACGACGACTGCGGCGCTGGGCTGCGGCCGCGCGGAATAGGCCGTTCGCCGCGTCGATTCACTGCTTACCACGGGCAGGCCCAGCAGGCCTTCGTCAGTGCCCGTGGCACGGTAGAAAAAGCCATGGCTGCGCGTCTCGCCCTGGCGCGATCCGGCCTGAACGTGGTGACCTTCGATGCGCGCTTCGCTGCGTGAGCGAACGGTGGGCAGCCGCACCGCGCTGAAGTGCAGATCCGCCCCTGCATTGCCCACCAGCAGCGCCTGCGCGCCAATCGGCTCGATGCGTTCCACCGCGTGCCCGGGCTCCAGCGCCACCGCTGCCGAGTGGCCCGCATAGCGCAGCGCCCAGGCGTTTTCGCCCGCGCCCCAGAGCAGCCAGTCGCCGACGAAGCGGTTCTGCAAGGCGGCCTGTTCGGGGCCCGGCAGACGGCGGTAGTGTTCGCGCGCCGCTGCGCTGCGGCCGTCGCCAAAGGCCGACAGCGGCACGCGCAGCAACGCCGTGCGGCCGCGGCTGGCGTGGGCGCCAAACATGCCTTCGCCACTGCCTTGCTCGCGCAGCAGCACGTTGAGATGATCTTCCGAATCTTCCAGAAACGACATCTGGTCGGTGGGCGTGCCGGCGGTCTTCAGGCCGCTGGGCGCGCTGCCGTCCAGCGGCAGGCGGAAGACGGCGGACAGCGGCGCGGCCGTTGGCTCACGATCGGCCGACACGGCGCGCCGCGTGCCATTCGTCCACACATAAACCGAACCCGTCGAGGCGTAGAACACGCGTCCCACCGGGCCCAGCACGGCGGTCGCATCGCAGCGCAGCGTGGCCGCGCCGAGGTCGCAACTCGTCACCGTGTGCAGCGCCAGCGGCTGGCCCGGGTCGAATTCATCGTCGGTGCGGAACACGCGCGTCGCCGGCAGGATGCGCTCGAAGTCCGAGGGCACCGCCTGCCCGCTCCAGCGCCGCAGCGCCGGCATCATCTGCAGCCAAGGCTGGCCCCAAGGCTGCAACACGGTGGGCGTGTAGAACACCAGTCGCTGGCCGATCAACCGGCTGCTGTAATTGCGCGCCGAGTAGTAGTCGAAACTGCGCAAGTGGTAGGTGGCGCGGTAGGCCAGGCTGCCGTCGCTACCCAGCTCGAAGAGGCCGATCTCGGTGCCACCACGGGCATAGCTGTAGCCCACCACGACGACGGTGTTGCCAGAGATCAACAGCTCGTCGTACCAGGCGCCGCGCGGGTCGCTGCCGGGCGCGTAGGCGTCGAGTTGCGCGACTGGTTGCAACTGGTCGCCGCCCACGCGCACGGTGAAGAGGCGCCCGCGCCGCAGGACGATGAGGTGCTCGCCCGCGCGCTTGACGATGCCGCCTTCATCGACACCAGCGGTCTGCACATTGGTGATGCTGTCGCTGGCCTGCGCAGCGCGGTCGGCGCCCGCGTTGAGGGGCACCGTCGGCGCGGCGGCGGGCGCTGCGAGCGACTGCGCGGTGCCGACTTCGCTGCGCGCGCGGGCCTGCTGCTGCGGTTGCGCCGCCGTTCGCCAGCGCTCCAGCGCAGTGGCAAGCTCGGCTTCGTTGCGGTAGGCGGTGAGCGTCGCCGCCGCGTGGCTGTCGCCCGCTGTCGAGAGCACGGCGCTGACCGCAATCACCATCACCGCCAGGTAGAAGAAGGGGTGCCGCATGGCGCTCTTTCGAAGTGGAGACCCGTGCTTCAACGGCCCGGATCATCAAACGGGGTGAAACCACGCTGCCCCGAATGCGACGCTCCCCAACGCGGGGCCGGCAACATGCCGTCGGCTTGTCGGGACGCTGCGGCATACTTGTGCGCGAGCCAGTGACCGCGCCACAGAGTCCGGCCACTCAGCCATCATGGACGCAATGCCTGTGGACCCCAGACCATGCACGCTTTGATCCGCGCCCGCTGCCCGGCACGACGGCCTGCGACGTCGCCCGTGTTGCGTCGGCTGGGGCGGCTGCTGTTCAACGTGTGTTGTGTCGCTGGTCTGTTGTGCGCCCTGCCCCTGCCGGCTGACGCGGCTCGACTCGCCCTGGTCGTGGGCAACGACAACTACACCGCAGTGCCCAAGCTGCGCAATGCCCGCAACGATGCCCAGAGCGTGGCGCGCGAGCTCGAAGCA
This sequence comes from Rubrivivax sp., assembly GCA_031403895.1. Classification (GTDB taxonomy): domain Bacteria; phylum Pseudomonadota; class Gammaproteobacteria; order Burkholderiales; family Burkholderiaceae_C; genus Rubrivivax. Next base: position 2,632 of record JANNGN010000241.1, read on the forward strand.
GCCGGATTCAAGGTCACGCGGATGCTGGACGCCACCCGCAGCGCGCTGAATGATCAGCTGGACGCCTTCCTGCGCCGCATCGACAAGGGCGACGAGGTGGTGTTCTATTTCTCCGGCCACGGTTCGCAGCCGCCGCAGCTCGGGCCTTTTCTGTTGCCGGTGGACATCCAGGTCAGCAACGAGCGCGTCATCGCGCGCGACGCGCTGTCGCTTGAGCAACTGGTGGACGACCTGAACAAGCGGGCCCGGTTTTCGCTGGTGATCGTTGACGCCTGCCGTGACGACCCGTTTCGCGACACCCGGGCCGGGCGCTCCCTGCCCCCCGGATCGGCCTTGTCCCGCATCGAGCCCCCCAAGGGCACGATGATCATCATGGCCGCATCAAAGGGCCAGCAGGCGCTTGACCGGCTGGGCGACAACGACCCCGTCAACAACGGCCTGTTCACGCGGGAACTGATCAAGCAGATGCGCCAGCGCGGCCAGTCGGCGGGTGAGATGCTGAAGAAGGTTCGCGCCAACGTGGAGAGCGCTGCACTGGCCGTCAACCATGCGCAGCGGCCGTCGCTGGTGGACGAGTCTTCGAGCGACTTTTTCTTCTATCCGGGCCGTGCCACTGCCACAGGCACTGCAGCAGGCACTGCAGCAGATCCAGCCACGACGCCAGCCACCGACAGCCGACCACCGCCCAGCCTGGCGGCGCTGCCATCCATGTACGGACCCCAGCGTGAATTCGATGCCTGGGACACGGCCGTTCAGGGCGGCACGCGTGCTGCCTTCGAGGACTTCATCCGCCAGTTTCCCGACGGGCGCTACAGCCCCCGGGCGCGTTCGCTGCTGGCCAACCTGATCGCCGGCTCAAGCGCGGTGCCGGCGCCCCTGCCGGTGGCCACACAAGCCGCAGCGGGGCGGTCCCGGGCGGAGCATGAACTCTGGGAGCGGGCCACCGCCAGCAAACGCCGCGCCGACTATGAAGCCTACCTGGCCGCCCACCCTGAAGGTCGCTTCGCCGAGCAGGCGCGCGAGGCCCTGAAGCTCAGCCGCTGACGCGCTGGCGCCATCACCCAGAGCCATCATTTCACCCACCCCGCGATGAATCCTCACACACGCTCCAGCCCAGTCGCGCTGCTTGCCGGCACCGTGGCTGCCCTGCTGGCCCCCTGCGTGGTCCATGCGCAAAGCTACACCCGCCAGCAATTGCAGGACACCTACGCCAGCCAGATCAGCAGCGAATCGCTCAAGGC
>JANNGN010000242.1:0-3336 GCA_031403895.1 Rubrivivax sp.
CGACCAGTCGCGCGACGAGCTGCAGGACAGCGACGTGAAGGGCCGCAACCCCTTCAAGGACCTGCGCGTGCGCAAGGCCATCTACCACGCCATCAACGTGCCGCTGATCGTGGACAAGGTGCTGCGCGGCCAGGCCGTGCCCACCGGCGCCTTCCTGAGCCCGCTGGTGGACGGCTCGCCGGCAGAGCTGGACAAGCGCCTGCCCTACGACCCGGCGCGCGCACGGCAGTTGCTGGGCGAGGCGGGGTATCCGAATGGCTTCAGCATCACGCTGGACTGCGTCAACGTGTCCTGGCGCGAAAACGTCTGCCAGGCGGTGGCCGCCATGCTGACGCAGGTGGGCGTGCGCACGGCGCTGCGCTCGAGCCCGAGCAACCTCTTCTTTCCCAAGTTGAACCAGGGCACGGCCAGCTTCATCGAGTTCGGCTGGACCGCCAGCCCCGACGCCTGGAATTCGCTCAACGGCCTGTTTCGCAGCCACGACCGCAGCGGCCTCGGCACCTTCAACGCCGGCCGCTACAGCAACCCCAAGCTCGACACGATGATCGACGACATCCGCACCGAACCCGACCTCACACGCCGCCGTGCGCTCGTCACGACCGTGCTGCGCATCGTCGCCGACGAACTGCCGCTGGTGCCGCTGTACCGGCGCACGCTGACCTGGGCGATGGCGAAAAAGGTGACGGCGGTGCAGTGGCCCAATGACACGCTGGAGATGCGCTGGGTGCGGGTGAAGTGAGGCAAGCCGTCAGCGTTTGACCATCGACGCGGCTTCAGCTGCAGTTGAAGGTGCCTCGGCGGATTCGCACCTGCCGTGGCGGCGCCGAAACTCCGACGGCTGCACGGCGCCCGGTGTGCCGTGCAGGCCGCGAGACAGCGCACGCGCCATCTTTTCCTGTTTCACCAGCGGCCCCTGGTCCCAGCGGCTGCGGGTGCTCCAGGCGTGGCCGTTTTCGACCAGCATCTTGCCGACGTTGAGGTCGTCGATCATCAGCACGCCCAGCGTGCGGCCGTAACTGTCGCGGCCGCTGATTTGCAGCGTGGCGACCTTGTTCAGCGCCAACTCAGTCAGGGCTGCGCGCGCTTGCTGACCCCAGGGCTGGCAGGATTCCGGCGCGTCGATATCGCGCAGTCGCACTTTGATGGGCGGCTTGCCAGCGGGTGTGAGCCACAGACTGTCGCCATCGCTGACTTTGCTGACCACGCCCTGCACTCCGCGCGGCTCGGCGGCCTGTGCAGGGTTCATGCAGGCCAGCGCAAACGTCAGAACAGGCAACAACAAAGGAGCCGGCAAAAAAGCCAGCAGACCCGTCAAGGCGTGCCGCTGGTTGCAAACGGTGCGAGCAGGCGGACACGGGGTCCGGTGGCGATGGATCATGCGCAAATCCTAGCGGGATTCGCGCACTCCTTCAGCCCAGCCGGAGCCCGGCTTTACCCTCGGCTCAAGGCTTGATGCCGCCCTTGTCCTGGCCCACGACGGAGGCTTCGCCGCGCGACAGGCCGCCGGCCTTGTTGGCCGCAGCGGCCTCGGACTTGACCTGGGCACGCGACTTGTTGGACGCCATGCGTGCAGCCGGCTTCTTGCCCTGGCGCGGCGTGCTTTGTTCGCCGACGGCAACTTCACCGGCGACCACTGCAGCCCGTGCGTCAGACTTGACCGCAGCGCGCGAGGTGTTGGACCCCATCGGCTTGCTGGCCTTGTCCTGGTTGACCACACTCATCTCGCCCATTGGCTTGTTGGCTGCCGTCGCTGCCACGGCTTCAGCCTTGACTTCGGCGCGAGTGTTTTGTGCCTGCACGCCAGTGGCGGCCAGGGCCGACAGCGCCAGCGCGCAGATCAGGGTCGTCTTGAATTTCATGTGCTCAGCTTTCAAAGGCAGGTTTATCGAGCCACCATGGTCGCTACACCTCGAACCTGAACCCGTCGGCCGGCAAGCCTTGCGGCTGTCAGACAAACACCCGTGCAACCCTTCAGTTCGGGGTGCTGCTGCTGCTGCTGCTGCGACCACGGCGCCGCACGGCGGGCGCTGGCGCGAGCAAGGCGGCCTCGGCATCCGCCAGCAGGCGGTCGAGCCGGTCCTTCAGCTTTTCGGTGGACAGCTGTTCGCGCAGCCGCTGCACCATCAGCGGCAATGCAAAGGGGCTGGGTGCAGCCAGGGCCACGCGCGCCTGCGCTAGGCCGGCCAGGGATTGCAGCGTGGCTGCCAGGCGCGACAGTTCCAGCTCTTGCGACAGGACTTCGCTTTCCGCCTGGCCCAGCAGCCGGTTGCCGGCGTCGTACTTGCGGAAGACTTCATAAAAAAGGCTGCTCGACGCCTGCAGCTGGCGCAGGCTCTTGGGCGCGCCCGGATAGCCGCCAAACACCAGCCCGGCCACACGCGCGATCTCGCGGAAGCGGCGCTGCGCGAGCTGGCCTGAATTCAGGCTGGCCATCACGTCGTGCATCAACGCGTGGCTGTCGAAGAGCCCCGTGCGCAGCGTCACATCGGGGCCCATGTCGGTGGCGGCCAGGATCTCGAATCCGTAGTCGTTGACGCTGAGCGAGAAGGTATTGGGCGCACCCTGCGCCAGCCGCCAGGCCAGCAATTGCGCCAGCCCGGTGTGGACGTTACGGCCAGCGAAGGGGTAGATGAAGAGGTGGTGGCCTTCGCGCGTGCGCAGCGCTTCGACCAGCAGCGTGCCCTGCTGCGGCAGCTGCGACAGCCGGGCCTGGGCCTGCAGCATGGGCATCGCGGCCTGCATCTCGGGTTCGGTGAAGCGGCCTTGCGCGGCCTCGTCCAGCAGCCACTGCACGGACGCCGCCATCTCGCTGGACAGTGGCATCTTGCCGCCCGCCCACGACGGCACCACGCCCCTCACTTTGCGCGCCAGGCGCACATGCGCAGCCATCTCGTGCGTGCGCACGAATTCGAGCACGCGGCCGGCGAAGACGAAGCAGTCGCCCTTGTTCAGGCGCGCGATGAAGCCCTCTTCCACCGTGCCCAGGGTCTTGCCACCGACGCCGCCGCCGGCCCACTTCACCGCCATCATCGCGTCGCTGACGATGGTGCCCACCTGCAGCCGGTGGCGCCTGGCAATGCCGCGGTCGTGTACGCGCCACAGGCCGTCCTGCAACTGCACGCGGTGGTATTCAGGATAGGCGGTGAGGCTGTCGCCACCCTGGGCCACGAAGGCCAGCGCCCAGTCGAACTCTTCGCGCCGGAGTTCGCGGTAGGCGTGGCTGCCGCACACTTCGGCGTATAGCTCGTCGGCATCGAAGCCGCCGCCCAGGGCCACCGTCACCAGGTGCTGCACCAGCACGTCCAGCGGCTTGGCCGGCGAGACGCGCGACTCCAC
>JANNGN010000243.1:0-4329 GCA_031403895.1 Rubrivivax sp.
AGGCCACGACGTGGTGGCCTATTTCACCCAGGGCAAACACGCGCTGGGGCAGACGCAGTTCAGCAGCGTCCATGAAGGCGTGACCTTCCGCTTTGCCAGCGCCGAACACAAGGCGCTGTTCGACGCCAGTCCGGCCAGGTACCTGCCGCAATACGGCGGCTATTGCGCCAACGGCCTGGCTTACGGCATCCCCTGGGGTGGCGACGCCGACACCTGGCTGATGGTCGATGGCAAGCTCTATATCAATGGTGGCGCGGGTTCCAAGGCCGCCTTCTTGCTGGACGTGCCGGGCAACATCAAACTGGCCGACAAATACTGGCGCGAAGAAGTTCAGGGCAGCAACAGCTTTGTGCAGCGCGCCAAGCGTTTGGTCTTCCGCGTGCCGCACTACAAGAGTGGCGAAGAGCTCGACCGTCTGGTGAAAGACGCGGCCGCAAAGAAGGGTTGAAGCACAGCGCTGAAGCCGCGTCAGGGATAGCCCAGCGCCGGTTGCCCGAAGCCTTCGGCCGCGCGCCAGCCGGGCCGCTTGAGAAACAGGTTCTGCACCATGCCGCCGGGATTGAACGCGGGCCACGTCTGCCCCGGATGCCTGGCTTCCCACTGGGCACGAATTTGCGGCCCGGTCTGGTAGTGCGGCACCTTGTTCAGGTAAGCCGACAGCGACTGCCCGCGCCAGCCGCGTGGCGCCATGTCGGGCCACAGGCGGTCGCCATGGGCCACGTTCCAGCGCGGGTCCACGCCCCACGCGGTCTGGCCGATCACGTCGCCAAAGATGAAGAGCCGGCCGTCAACGATCTGCCACGCCGTGGGGTCGCTGCCCAGCTTGATGGCGAAGGCCGCCCCGCTGGCACAGAAGCCGCCGTACATCGGCTCGTAGCGCGCCGGCGCGGCTTCGAAGAGCGACTTGTTCTCGGCGCTTGCAAAGTAGTAGCTGCGCTCGGGCAGGCTGACCACGAACTCGGCGCTGCCGCGTTGCGGCGCGCCACGCGTGAAGTAGGCCACCGGGTCATGCCCGAGCAGCATCACCGGGCGGCCGGCCGCGTCGGGCACGGTGGCGTAAGGTGTGCCACAGCCTGCCAGCGCGGCCGCCATCGCCAGCACGGCGGCGCGCATCAGAATCCACCACTTGCCCATGACAGCTCCTTCTCGAACTTGTGACGCACCCCGGATGAGCCCGGGCGCAGGCCTGGTTGTGCCACAGATCACGCGCCGTGCCGCATGCCGGTCTGCATGCCTGTTCCCGGCAGCGCTGGCGGGCTGCGCGTTCGACCCCGACGAAAACCACACTGGCGCCGACGCGCCCGCCGCCGCGCCGCTGCCGCGCAAACCGCGTGTGGCCTGGGTTTTCAGCTCGGGCGGGCCACGCGGCTTTGTGCATGTGGGCGTGGTCAAGGCGTTGGACGAGATGGCGCTGCTGCCTGACCTCATCGTCGGTGCGTCGGTGGGTGCGCTGGTGGGCGTGCTGCGCGCGGCGGGGCTGCGCGGGCCCGAACTGGAGAGGCTGGCGCTGGAGCTGCAGCCCGCGCGGCTGGCACGCGTCGCGCTCAGCACGCGCGAACACCTCAGCGGCAGCGCGGTGGCGGAGCTGGTGCGCGAGCAGCTGCACGCCAAAGGCCTTCAGCCGCGGCTGCAGGCGTTGCCCATCATGGCCGTCTGCGTCGCCCAGCGCCTGGCCGACGGCGTGGTGGTGCCCTTCAGCCGCGGCGACGCCGGCCTGGCGGTGCAGGCCGCCAGCGCCATCGAAGGCCAGTTCATACCGGTGCGTGTGCAGGGCCAGCGTTATGCCGACGCCGACTTGCGCCTGCCGCTGCCCGCGCGCCTGGCACGTGCCCTGGGCGCCACCCGCGTGCTGGCGGTGGACGCTTCGGCCGACGAAAGCCGCGCGCCGGCCGGCACCGAACGCTGGCGCGAAGGCGACCTGCGCAAACGCGCCCTCACGCGGCCCGACGCAGCAGCCGCCGATGTGCTGCTGCACCCGGACATCGGCTACTACGCCGGCCTTTCGCGCGAATACCGCGAGCGTTGCATCGATGCCGGCTACCGCGAGACGATGGCAGCGGCCACGCGCATCAAGGCGCTGCACAGCGGCTGAGGGCGTGCTTGAGCGCGTGCTTCCAGCGCGTGCTTCAGCGCGTGCCTGAACGCGTGCCTGAACGCGTACCCCAGCCGGCATCCCGATGCGGCCAACAGCGGGGCAAAAGCCGCGCACTTCCGGCCATCGCCAGCGCAGCGCCGTGGTCTGATCCAGCCGGCTGGACCTTGTGCCGTGCCATGGCCTCCAGCACATGCCATGCCCATGCCCATGACCCTGCCGTCCCGCCCAACCCCACAGCGCTGCCGCTGCACCACCCTGTCGCCGCTGCCATGCACAGCAGGCTGACCGTGGGCGCCATCCGGGCGGCGCTGTGGCGCCACAGCGTGCTGCTGCCTGCGGCGGTGGTACTGGCAGGCTTGTGTGCAGCCATCGCCGGCGCCCTGTGGCTGCAAGGCAGTGCCCGTGAAGACGCCGAAGCCGCCTTCCAGCGTGGGCTGACGCATGCCGCCGAAGAGATCTCGACGCACTTCCGGCTGCCGCTCTACGGGCTGAAGGGCGCACGCAGCATCTACGTCACGCACGGCGCCGTCAGCCGCGACATCTTTCGCAGTTATGTCCGCTCGCGCGACCTGGCGGTTGAATTCCCCGGTGTGCGCGGCTTCGGCTACATCGAACGCGTGCCGCGCTCCGGGTTGCAGGCTTTTCTGGAACGAACGCGGCTTGACGATGCGCCGGGCTTCGCACTGCGCCAGCTGGGCGACACCTCGCAGCCGGAGCACTTTGTCATCAAATTCATCGAACCGGCACAGCACAACGTCGGCGCCGCCGGGCTCGACCTCTCGTCCGAGGCGGTGCGCCGCCAGGGCCTGGTGCAGGCGCTGGAGACGGGCGAAGCCACGCTCACCGGCGTCATCAGCCTGGTGCAAGACCAGCGCCAGAGCCCGGGCGCGCTGTTGTACTTGCCGGTGTACGAGGAAGTCTCGTCGGCCAGCGTTTCGCCGGCCCGCCTGCTGCGCGGCGTGCTGTATGCGCCGATCGTGATCAGCGAACTGCTGGCTGGCCTGAGCGGCGTGCAATCGGGCCAGCTGCGGGTGGCGCTGTTCGACACCGCCAGCGGCACGGCCCAAGGGCCCACGATGTTTGATTCCGCCGCCGCCACCGGCACCGACCCGCAAGCGGTGCGCAGGCCCAGGTTCGAGGCCACCACCATCGTCACCCTGCCCGGCCGCCTGGTGACCCTGCGCGGGAGCAGCACGGCGGCCTTCGATGCCCAGGCTCAGACGCTCGCACCCTGGTTGTTCTTCGGCGGCACGCTGGGCGCCAGCCTGATGCTGGCCGGCCTGCTGCGCCAGCAGGCCACCGGCCGCCAGCGCGCCGAGCGCATCGCACAGGGCATGACGGCCGACCTCAGCCGCCTGGCGCTGGTGGCACGTCGCAGTTCCAATGCCGTCGTCATCACCGACCTGCAACGCCGCATCACCTGGGTCAACGAAGGCTTCGAACGCATCACCGGCTACAGCGCAGCCGAAGCGCTGGGCCAGTCGCCCGGCGCGTTGCTGCAGCACCAGGCCACCAACCCCGACACGGTGCAGCAACTGCGCCAGGCACTCGACGCACGACAGGGCTTCAACGGCGAAATCCTCAACCGTCGCAAGGACGGCGAGGTCTATTGGATGTCGCTCGACATCCAGCCCCTGCAGGACGACGCTGGCGTCCTGGTGGGCTTCATGGCCATCCAGCTTGACATCACCGAACGCAAACAGGCCGAGCGTGAGCTGTTGCGCCAGCGCCAGAGCCTGCACAACGTGATCGAGGGCACCCGCGTCGGCACCTGGGAGTGGAACGTCGAAACCGGCGAAGCCCTGTACAACGAACGGTGGGCCCAGATCGCGGGCTACACGCTGGCGGAACTGGGCGGCGCCGGGCCCGAGATCTGGCAACGCCTGGCCCACCCCACCGACATGCAGCACTCGGTGGCGGCCATGGAGCGCCACTTTGCAGGCCTGAGCGAAGCCTACGAATGTGAGGTGCGCATGCTGCACAAGGACGGCCACTGGGTCTGGGTGCTGGCGAGCGGAAAACTGTTCAGCCGCGACGCCGACGGCCGCCCGCGCTGGATGGCGGGCACGCACATGGACATCACGGCGCGCAAGCAGGCCGAAGCCGCGCTGCACGCGAGCCAGGCCTTTCTGTCGCAGACCGGACGCATTGGTGGGGTCGGCGGCTGGGAGCTGGACCTGGAAACGCAGGTCTTCGACTGGACAGACGAAACCTGCAAGCTGTTCGAGGTTGCG
>JANNGN010000244.1:0-26288 GCA_031403895.1 Rubrivivax sp.
GGCCGTGCCCAGGGCGCGCAGGTCGGCCGTCTGCATGGCGGCGAAGTCGTCCGTTTCGATGGCCGCCAGTTGGGCCGTGGACAGGGCCGCGAACTGCGCGGTCGTGAACATCGGCAACTGGTCGCTGGACAGCGCGACGATATGTTCGGTGGTGAGTTCGCGCACTTGCGCCGAGCCGAGTGAGGCAAGGTCGGCAGTCTGCATGGCCGCGATGTCCATCGTCTCGATGGGCGTGATCTGGCTCGTGCTCAGCGCGGCGAACTGCGCCGTCGTGAAGGCCGGCAACTGGTCGCTCGACAGGGCCACGATCTGCGCCGTCGTCAGGGCGCGCACCTGCGCCGTGGACAGGGCCACCAGGTCGGCGGTTTCCAGGGTCGATACCTGGTCGGTGGACAGGCCGGCGATCTGTGCGGTGGTGAGCGCCGCAAACTGCACGGTGGTCAGCGCGTTCAGGTCGTCACTGCCCAGCGCGGCCACTTGCGCCGTCGTCAGCGACGCAACTTGCGCGGTGCTGAAGGCAGCCATCTGCTCGGAGCCCAGAGCCGCCAATTGATCGGTGGTGAGTGCGCGCACTTGCGCGGTGCCCAGCGCGCGCAGGTCTGCGGTCTGCATGACCGCGAAGTCGGCGGTTTCGATTGCCGCGATCTGCGCCGTTGACAGGGCCGCGAATTGCGCGGTGGTCAACATCGGCAGCTGGTCGCTGCTGAGGGCCACGACCTGGTCGGTCGTGAGCGCACGCACCTGGGCCGTGCCCAATGCGGCGAGATCAGCGGTCTGCAGGGCGGCGAAGTCGGCGGTTTCAATGGCTGCGATCTGCGCCGTCGTCAGCGCCGCGAACTGCGCCGTGCTCAGTGTGGGCAACTGGTCGCTGGACAGCGCCACGATGTGGGCGGTGAGCAGCGCACGCACCTGCGCCGAGCTGAGCGCGGCCAGGTCGGCGGTTTCCAGCGCCGCGACCTGGTCGGTCGTCAGCGCGGCCACCTGCGCCGTGGTGAGCGCGGCAAATTGCGCGGTGCCGATAGCGTTGAGGTCGTCGGTGCCCAGTGCGGCCACTTGAGCCGTCGTCAGCGCCGCGACTTGCGCGGTGCTGAACGAGGCCATCTGCTCGGAACCCAGCGCCGCCAATTGATCGCTGCTGAGCGCGCGCAGCTGGGCTGTACCCAATGCGCGCAGGTCGGCAGTCTGCATGGCGGCGAAGTCGGCGGTTTCAATCGCTGCGATCTGTGCCGTGGCGAGGGCCGCGAACTGCGCCGTGCCCATCATCGGCAACTGCTCGGAGGTCAGCGCCACCAGCTGGTCGGTGGTGAGCGCGCGCACCTGGGCCGTGGACAGCGCGGCCAGGTCGGCGGTTTCCAGCGTCGATACCTGGTCGGTGGTGAGGCTGGCGATCTGCGCGGTGGTCAGCGCCGCGAACTGCGCCGTGGTCAGCGCATTGAGGTCGGTGCTGCCCAGGCTGGCAATCTGCGGCTGCGTCGTGAGCGCGGCCACCTGGCCACTGCTCAGCGCGGCGATCTGCTCGGAGCCCAGGGCTTCGAGTTGATCGGTCGTGATGGCACGCACCTGGGCCGTGCTCAGGGCGCGCAGGTCGGCGGTTTGCATGGCCGCGAAGTCGGCGGTCTCAATCGCGGCGATCTGCGCCGTGCTCATGGCTGCAAATTGCGCTGTCGTCAGCAGCGGCAGCTGGTCGCTGCTCAGCGTCACGATCTGCTCGGTGGTGATCGCGCGCACCTGGGCCGTGCCCAGGGCGGCCAGGTCAGCGGTCTGCATGGCCTGGAAGTCGGCGGTTTCAATCGCCGCGATCTGCGCCGTGGTCATGGCCGCGAACTGCGCGCTTGTCAGCATCGGCAGCTGCTCGGACCCGAGCGCCACGATCTGCTCGGTGCTGAGCGCGCGCACCTGCGCCGTGGAGAGCGCGGCCAGGTCGGCGGTGGCCAGTGTGCTGACCTGGTCGGTCGTGAGGCTGGCAATCTGCGCCGTCGTCAGCGCTGCGAACTGCGCCGTCGTCAGCGCGTTCAGGTCGTCGCTGCCGAGCGCGGCCACCTGGCCCGTCGTCAGCGATGCGACTTGCGCGGTGCTGAACGCTGCCATCTGCTCAGAGCCCAGGGCCGCCAGTTGGTCGGTCGTGAGTACACGCATCTGGGCCGTGCCCAGGGCGCGCAGGTCGGCCGTCTGCATGGCGGCGAAGTCGGCGCCTTCGACGGCCGAGATTTGCGCCGTTGTGAGTGCCGCGAACTGCGCCGTGCCCATCATCGGCAACTGGTCGCTCGACAGCGCCACGATCTGGTCGGTGGTCAGTGCGCGCACTTGAGCCGTCGTCAGCGCTGCCAGGTCGGCGGTCTGCATGACGGCGATGTCGCCGGTCTCTATTGATCCGACTTGCGCCGTGCTCAGCGCGGCGAATTGCGCCGTGCCCAGCATGGGCAGCTGGTCGCTGCTGCGCGCGACGATCTGGTCGGTGCCGAGGGCGCGCACTTGCGCGGTGGTGAACGCGGCCAGGTCGGCCGTCGTCATCGTCGATACCTGGTCGGTGGTGAGTGCCGCCACCTGGGCCGTGGTGAGCGCGGCGACCTGGGCTGAAGTGAGGGCGTTCAGATCGTCGCTGCCCAGCGCAGACACCTGCACTGTCGTGAACGCGGCCACCTGCGCGGTGGTGAAGGCCGCCATCTGCTCAGATCCCAGTGCGGCCAGTTGATCGGTTGTCAGCGCGCGCACCTGTGCGGTCGAGAAGGCGCGCAAGTCGGCCGGCTGCATGGCGGCAAAGTCGTCGGTTTCGAAGGCTGCGATCTGGCCGCTGGACAGCGCGGCGAACTGCGCTGTCGTCAACATCGGCAGCTGGTTGCTGGACAGCGCCACGATCTGGTCGCTGCCGAGCGCGCGCACTTGCGCGGACCCGAGTGCAGCCAGGTCGGCGGTCTGCATGACGGCGATGTCGCCGGTCTCGATTGCAGCGACTTGTGCCGTGCTCAGCGCGGCGAATTGCGCCGTGCCGAGCATCGGCAGCTGGTCGCTGGTGAGGGCCACGATCTGGTCGGTGGTCAACGCGCGCACCTGGGCTGTGCTGAGTGCTGCCAGGTCGGCCGTCTCCAGCGTCGAGACCTGGTCGGTGCTCAGGCCGGCGATCTGCGCCGTGGTCAGCGCGGCGAACTGCGCGGTGGTGAAGGCATTGAGGTCGTCGCTGGACAGCGACGACAGCTGCGCCGTGGTGAAGGCTGCCACCTGGCTGCTGCTGAAGGCGGCCAGCTGGTCAGAGCCCAGGGCCGAGAGCTGGTCGCTGCTCAGCGCCCGCAGCTGGGCGCTGCCCAGCGCGCGCAGGTCGGCCGTCTGCATGGCGGCGAAGTCGGCGGTCTCTATGGCGCCGATCTGGGCCGTGGACAGCGCGGCGAATTGCGCTGTCGTGAAGCTGGCGATCTGGTCGCTGGACAGCGCCACGATCTGATCGGTGCTGAGCGCGCGCACTTGCGCGCTGGACAGCGCCGCCAGGTCGGCGGTCTGCATGGCGGCGAAGTCGGCGGTCTCTATGGATGCGATCTGCGCCGTGGACAGCGCTGCGAACTGCGCCGTGGTGAAGGCCGGTAGCTGGTCGCTGGACAACGCCACGATCTGGTCGCTGCCGAGTGCGCGCACCTGGGCCGTGTTCAGCGCGGCCAGGTCGGCCGTTTCCATGGCGGCGATAGCGTCGGTGGTGATGGCGGCGACCTGGGCGCTGGTCAGCGCCGCAAACTGGGCCGTGCCCAGCGTGGGCAGCTGCTCAGAGCTGAGCGCAGCCACCTGCGCCGTGCCCAGGGCGCGCAACTGGGCGGTGGACAGCGCCACCAGGTCAGCGGTTTGCAGCGTGCTGAGCTGGCTGGTGGTCAGGCTGGCCAATTGGGCGGTGGTCAGCGCTGCAAACTGCGCGGTGGTGAAGGCGTTCAGGTCTTCGCTGGTCAGCGTGCTGATCTGGCCGCTGGTCAGCGCGCGCACCTGGCCGCTGGTGAAGGCCGCCATCTGCGTCGAGTCCAGTGCTTCCAGCTGCGTGCTGGTCAGCACGCGCAGGTCGGCGGTTTCCATCGCGCGCAGCGTGGTCGGCAAGAAGGCCGCCATCTGCGTGCTGCCCAGGCCCACCACGCCAGCCGTCGAGATGGCCGCAAACTGCGCCGTGCTCAAGACCTGGATCTGCGCGCTGCTGAAGGCCGCCCAGTCTTCCGAGGTCAACGCGGCAATTGAAGCGGTTGACAGGCCGGCGATCTGGGTGGTGCTCAGCACGGAGATGATGGAAGCCATGGGCAGGGTCCTTGGAGTTCGATTCGGGTCAAGGACAAACGGGGGCAGGCACTCGCAGCGCCGTCCTACCGTTCGTCATCAGCGGGATATCGGTGACTCCCGGGCCGACTTGAGCGCGGGTGGCCCGCCGTCGGCAGGCCCGCTGGTGGCTGCGGCGCGTTTCAGGGCGTGTCGCGCGTGACTTGTTTCACACGGCGCAGAACAGCCCCGGCTTGAGCCCGGTATTCCGGCGCGGTGCGGCCCAAAAGAAAAAAGGGCTGCCACGCACTTTGCGCGGCAGCCCTTTCGTGGACTGCGATGAAGCGGGCCTGAAGCGGGCAGTGAGGCCCGCCGCTGAAAGCCTTACTTGCCGGCCGGCACCTTGCCGTCCACACCCTTGACGTAGAAGTTGACGCCGCCCAGGAACTTGTCGTCGGCCACTGCGTCCTTGGCCAGCAGTTCCTTGCCGTCGCTGCCGACGATCGGGCCCTTCCAGATGACGAAGCTGCCGTCCTTCAGGCCGGCCTTGATCTTGTCGATCAGCGCTTTCGTCTCGGCCGGCACCTTGTCGCTGATGCTCACGACATCGATCGCGCCTTCTTTCACGCCCCACCAGGTGCCGGTGCCACCGGCCCACTTGCCGTCGAGTGCGTCACGCGTGGTCTGGATGTAGTACGGCGCCCAGTTGATGATGGCGCTGGCCAGGTGCGCGTCGGGCGCGTAGGCGCTCATGTCGCTGTCCCAGCCGAAGGCCAGCTTCTTGTTCTTGGCGGCGGTCTGCAGCACGGCCGAGCTGTCGGTGTTCTGGAACAGCACGTCGGCGCCCTGGTTGATGAGGCTCTGCGCGGCTTCGGTTTCCTTTGGCGGGGCGAACCACTCGTTGATCCACACCACTTTGGTCCTGACCTTCGGGTTGACGCTCTGCGCACCCAGCGTGAAGCTGTTGATGTTGCGAATGACTTCGGGGATGGGGATCGAGCCCACGATGCCGAGCGTGTTGCTCTTCGTCATCTTGCCGGCGATGACACCGGCCATGTAGGCGCCTTCATAGGTGCGGCTGTCGTAGGTGCGCAGGTTGGCGGCTTGTTTGTAGCCGGTGGCGTGTTCGAACTTCACGCCGGGCATGTCGGCCGCCACTTTCAACATCGGCTCCATGTAGCCGAAGGTGGTGCCGAAGATCAGCTTGTTGCCCTGGCCGGCCAGGTCGCGGAAGACACGTTCTGCGTCGGCGCTTTCCGGCACCTTCTCGACGAAGCTCGTCACCACCTTGTCGCCGAATTCCTTCTCCACGGCCTTGCGCGCGTTGTCGTGCGCAAAGGTCCAGCCGCCATCGCCGACGGGGCCGATGTAGGTGAAGGCGATCTTCAGCGGCTCGGGCTTGGCAGGGGCTGCCACTGAGGCTGGCGCGGCGGCCTGCGGCGGCGGCACTTCTGCTTTCTTGCCGCAGCCCACCAGCGCGGCGGCCGTGGCGAGGGTGGTCCAACTGGCTGCCTTCAGCAGCAAACGCCTGGATGCAAGGGTCATGGAAACTCTCTCCGGTTGTGGGTGCGAACGATCATGAAATTATGGCGCGCGACCTTGCACAAACCCGTCACGCGCCGGGGAAAAACGGCTTGCCCAAAGAGGCCGGCATGTTGGCCTTGATCCACGCACCGTTGCGCGAGATCAGCACCAGCACGACGATGGTGGCCACGTAGGGCAGCATGCTCAGGAACTGGCTCGGTATCTCGACACCCTCGCCCTGCAGGTGGAACTGCAGCATCGTCACGCCGCCAAAGAGGTACGCACCCAGCAGCACCCGCGCCGGGCGCCAGGTGGCGAAGGTGGTCAAGGCGAGTGCAATCCAGCCCTTGCCCGCCACCATGCCTTCCACCCACAGCGGCGTGTAGATGACCGACAGGTACGCGCCGGCCACGCCGCACAGCGCGCCGCCTGCCATCACCGCCGCCATGCGGATGCGGCGCACCGGGTAGCCGAGTGCGTGCGCCGATTCGGGCGATTCCCCCACCGCGCGCAGCACCAGGCCGGCGCGGCTGCGGTACAGGAACCAGGCCACGGCCGCCACCAACGCCATAGCGATATAGACCATCGGGTGCTGGCGGAAAAACGCCGGCCCGACGAAAGGAATGTCGGCCAGCCCGGGGATGCTGAACTGTGGCCGCTCGCCGATCTTGCCCTGCACGTAGCCGACACCGACAAAGGCCGAGAGGCCGGCGCCGAAAAGACTCAAGGCAAGACCGCTGGCGACCTGATTCGTGTTGAGCCAGATCACCAGCACCCCAAACGCCGCAGCCATCAATCCACCGGCCAGCGCGCCGGCACAGAAGGCGAGCCAGTCGTTGCCGCTGTGTACGGCGGTGGCAAAGCCGGCGATGGCGGCCACCAGCATCAGGCCTTCGGCACCGAGGTTGATGATGCCGGCGCGTTCATTGATGAGCAGGCCAATGCCGGCAATGGCCAACACGGTGCCGGCGTTGAGCGTGGCGGCGAGAAGGAGTGCGAAGCTGTCCATCTCAGGCTGCCTTCACGACCGACGCGCTGCGCTGCCACCGCACGCGGTAATGAATGAGCGTGTCAGAGGCCAGCAGCGTGAACAGCAGCAGGCCCTGGAACACGCCCGTTAGCGACTTGGGCAGCCCCAGGCGTGACTGCGCCAGTTCACCGCCGATGTAGAACAGGCTCATCAAGAGGCCCGAGAAGATGATGCCCACCGGGTGCAGCCGCCCCACATAGGCCACGATGATGGCCGCGAAGCCGTAGCCGGCCGGCACATACGGCGACAGTTGCCCCAAAGGCCCGGCCGCTTCCAGCCCACCCGCCAGACCCGCCATGCCGCCGCTGACCAGCAGCGCGGTCCACACCGCCTGGCGCGACGAAAAACCGGCATAACGCGCTGCTGCTGGGGCAAGGCCACCAACTTGCAACGCAAAGCCGCGGTAGGTGCGGAACAGGAAGATCCAGCACGCGCCCACCGCCACCGCAGCGATCAACACGCCGATGTGCGCGCGCAAATTCGGCACCAGCTTCGGGATGCGCGTCTCGGCCAGGAAGGTGATGGTCTGCGGGAAGTTGTAGCCCTTCGGGTCTTTCCAGGGGCCATAGACGAGGACGCTCAGCACCATCTCGGCGACATAGACGAGCATCAGGCTGACGAGGATTTCATTGGCATTGAAACGGTCGCGCAGCAGCGCCACGATTGCCGCCCACAACATGCCGCCCAGCACGCCCGCCAGCAGCACGACGACGACGATTGCGCGGCCCAGCCAGGCGGTGTCGGGCCCGGCCTGCATCGCCACCCAGCCGGCAGCCAGCGCACCCATCACGAACTGACCTTCGGCGCCGATATTCCAGACGTTGGAGCGGTAGCACACCGCCAGGCCGAGCGCGATCAGGATCAGCGGCGTCGCCTTCACCGAGAGTTCGCTGATCTGGTACAGGTTCTTCACCGGCTCGACGAAGAAAACCTGCAAACCGCGCAGCGGGTCCTTGCCCAAGAGCATGAACAGAAAAATGCCGATGAGCACGGTGAGCGCCAGCGCCAGCAGCGGCGACGACATCGACATCAGCTTGGACGGTTGCGGCCGGGCTTCGAGCTTGATCAAGGTGTGGTCCCTGCGGCTTGCCACAAGCCCGACATCCATTCGCCAATCTGCGCCACCGTGGCCTCAGTGGTGGCGATGCTGGGCGACACACGACCCTTCGCGATGACGACGAGGCGGTCGCTGATCTCGAACAGTTCATCCAGCTCTTCACTCACCACCAGCAGCGCGCAGCCGGCGTCGCGCAGCTTCAGCAATTCAGCGCGGATCTGCGCCGCAGCGCCCACGTCCACACCCCAGGTCGGCTGGCTCACGATCAGCAGCTTGGGGTTGGCCGCGATCTCGCGGCCGACGATGAACTTCTGCAGGTTGCCGCCCGACAGGCTCCTTGCCGCTGCGCCGGCACCGCCGGCTTTCACGTTGAAGCGTGCGATCAATTCTTCGGCCAGCCGCTGCACGCGGCCGATGTGCAGCCAGCCGCCGCGGCCCACCGTTTCGGTGCGTGTCAGCAGTGTGTTCTGCGCCAGGCTCAGCGTGGCCACGGCGCCACGGCCCAGCCGTTCTTCGGGCACGAAGTGCAGGCCCAGCGCGCGGCGCGCGGCGGGGCGGGCCTGCGCGATGTCGATGCCGTTCATGCGGATGCTGCCCGCAGTGGCGCGCGGGTCCTCGCCCGACAGCGCGGCCATCAGTTCCTGCTGGCCGTTGCCAGAGACACCGGCCATGCCGAGGATTTCACCGGCGCGCAGGTCGATGTCGATGCCTTGCAGGTCGATGCCGAAAGGGTCTTGCCTGGCCAGGTGCAGTTGCTGCACCGCCAACACCGTGGCGCCCGCCGCACGGCGCTGGTGCTTCAGCTTCTGCGGTTCGGCGCCGATCATCAGGCGCGACAAGCTGGCGTTGCTTTCTTTCGCAGGGTTGACTTCGCCCGTGACCTTGCCGCCGCGCAGCACCGTGCAGTGGTGGCACAGCGCGCGAATCTCGTCGAGCTTGTGGCTGATGTAGAGGATGCTGCAACCACGCTCGCTCAACTGCCGCAGCGTGACGAAGAGCTTCTCTACCGCCTGCGGCGTCAGCACCGAAGTCGGCTCGTCCAGGATCAGCAGCTGCGGCTTGCTCAGCAGCGCGCGCACGATCTCCACGCGCTGGCGTTCACCGACGCTGAGCGTGTGTACGGGGCGCTGCGAGTCCACGTCCAGGCCGTAGCTGCTGGCCACGTCGCCGATGCGCGCGGCCACCTCGGGCAGGGTCAGCGTTTTGTCCAGACCGAGCCAGACGTTCTCGGCCACGGTCAGCGTGTCGAAGAGGCTGAAGTGCTGATAGACCATGCTGATGCCCAGCTTGCGCGCCTGCGCCGGGCTGGTGATCTTCACGGCTTCACCGTTCCAGTGGATCACCCCTTCGTCGGGCTGCACGGCACCGTAGATGATCTTCATCAGCGTGCTTTTGCCCGCCCCGTTTTCACCGAGCACGGCGTGGATCTCACCCGGCTTGACGCGCAGCGAGACGCGATCGTTAGCGCGCACGGCCGGGTACTGCTTGCTGATGCCGGTGAGTTCGAGTCTGAGCACGGTCCTGGCTCGGTATCAGCAGCGCCAGCAGCCCCGCTCGCGCGGCTGCCCCGTCAGAAGTTGTGGCGCACGCCAGCCGCCAGCGTGGTGCCGCCGCTGAGGTTGCTGTACTTGTCGCTCATATACACGGCGTAGAGGTCGGTGCGCTTGGACAGGTTGTAGTCGTAGCCCAGCGACAGGATCTTGCTGCTGGGCTTGAACGACGAGCCTGCTGTTTCGAGCTTGCTCGTGCCGTAGGCCACCAGGAAGGCGCCAGCGCCCAGTGGCACCGAAGCACTGAGGTTCAAATTGTTCACCGTCACATCGGCCGTGGCATCGGTGGTGATCTTGCCGACCTGGACAAAGAGCTTCGCAAAGCCCGGGTTGTAGGAGGCACCGGCCTGGTAGGCCGTCTGGCTCTTGAAGCCCGGGAAGGCGGCGATGCCACGCCCCAAGGTGCCTTGTGCTTCGACCTTCTGCCCCGCCAGCGTGAAGGCAAACGGCCCGCCGAAGTACAGCAGGTTAGCGCCCAGGTTCGGCCCCTTGGCCGTGGCTGAGCCTTCGCCAGCCGCCACCAGCAGTGTTGCGCTCAAGCCGCCCATGTTCGGCGTGCTGTAGCCGACGGCGTTGTTCCAGCCCGAGTCGCCCACCAGTGGCGTGCCGCTGGGCAGGTTGTAGTACTGGCGGATGGACGGTGAAAAGCCGAAGCTGTCGCCAAAGGCATTGAAGATCAGTGTGCTGACGAAGAGCGGCGGGCCCTGACGGCCGAGCTTCAGGCGGCCGAAGCCACCGGCCAGGCTGACGTTGGCATTGCGCGCCCAGAAGGCGTCAACGCCCGGCACCCGGCTGGCGCCGCCGCTGTCCAGCAGCAGGAAGGTTTCGAGCTGGAAGCTGGCAGACAGCCCGCCGCCCAGGTCTTCGGTGCCCTTGAAGCCCAGGTAGCTGGTGCTGAGATTGCCGCTGTCCAGCCGCTTGAGCTTGACGCCGCCGGCGTTCTGGAACTGGCCGACCGACGCGTCCACCAGGCCATAGAGCTGCACGCTGGATTGGGCCTGCGACAGGCCGTAGGCCAACAGGCTTGCACTGGCCAGGGCAAGCCGGGCGGCGCCGCGCCCGCTGCGGCTCAGGGAATTCTTCAGAATCAAAGACATGGGAAAGCTCCTCTTGGTTTGCAAACCGAACGGTGTTGTATAGCAAGAACCGAACCTTCCTCATGCCAGCCCTCCGGCACGCGCATGTCTCGCATGTCTCGCATGCCTCAGCACCCCGGCCACGTGTGTCGCCACCACGTTGCGTTCGTCGCCCAGCGTCATCCACGCAAACACGCGCGCGTGCAGCGGCTGTGCCTGCAGACCCGGCAACGCGCCGCGCGCCACCGCGTCGCGCTGTGCCGCCACCGGGCCTACGGCCCAGTCCCACACCACCACATCGGCCAGTGCGCCGGGCTCCAGGTGGCCGATCTCGTGGTTGAGGCCCAGCGCTTCGGCGGCACCGCGGGTGGCTGCGTGCAAGGCCGTCCAGGCGTTGAGGTGGGTGCCGCGCAGCGCCTGCACCTTGTAGGCGTCGGCCAGCGTGCGCAGCAGGCTGAGCGAAGTGCCACCGCCCACGTCGCTGGCGATGCTGACGCGGTGGCCGCTGTCGATGGCAGCCTGCCAGTCGAAGAGGCCGCTGCCCAGAAAGAGATTGCTGCTCGGGCTGTGCGCGATGTGCGCACCGGTATCGCGCAACAGCGCGCGGTCATGGGCGTCGAGCCAGATGCCATGCGCCAGCACGGCGCGTTCGTGCAGCAGGCCGGCGCGGTGATAAACGTCGAGGTAGCTGCGCGCTTCGGGAAAGAGTTCGCCGACCCAGCGCACCTCGTCGGTGTTCTCGGCCACGTGCGTCTGCAGGTACACGCCCGGGTGGCGGCGGCACAGTTCGCCCGCCATCGCCAGCTGTTCGGGCGTGCTTGTGATCGCAAAGCGCACCGTCATTGCGTAGGCGTTGCGGCCCTGGCCGTGCCAGCGCTGAATGAGCGCTTCGCAGTCGCGTTCGGCGCCAGTCACGTCGTCGCACAGGTCGGGCGGCGCGTGGCGGTCCATCAGCACCTTGCCGGCAATGAGGCGCATGCCGCGCGCGCTGGCGGCTTCAAAAAGCGCATCGACAGAGGCCTTGTGCACAGTGGGGAAGACGACTGCGGCGGTGCTGCCGTGGGCCAGCAGTGCGTCCAGGAATTGCGCTGCGCCAGCGGCCGCCACGGCGGCGTCGGCGTGGCGCGCCTCAGCCGGAAAGGTGTAGTCCTGCAACCAGTCGAGCAGCGTCGCGCCCCAACTGCCGATGACGTCGAGCTGCGCTGCGTGTACGTGGGTGTCGATGAAGCCGGGCATCAGCAGCCGGCCCCGGTGCTCATGGCGCTGCCAGTCGGGGCCCGGGTCTTCAAGCTGCGCGCCCTGGATGCGGCCGTCGTCGCCGACCAGCAGCCAGTGGTCGGGGCGATAGCGCACGCCGTGCAGGCTGGGACTGCCCCAGGACGGGGTGGCCGTGAAGTCCAGCAGGTCGGCGCGGATCGCGGTCTTCATGCAGCGACTTTCAGGCAACACGCTTCTGCGGCAAGCTGGCGCCGCCGAGTTGCCGCGCCACGTCGCGCACCTGCTCGCGAAACCAGCGCATGCTGGGCGCGGTGTGCGTCAACTCGTGCCACAGCTGGTAGTAGTTCAGTGCCGGGAATGCAACCGGGCAGCGCACGATATTCACCGGGAGCGTGCCGACATAACGGCTGCAGAAAAGCCGCCCGGTGGTCAGCACCAGAAGGCTTTGTGCCACCATCAAAGGGATCAGGCTGAAGTGCGAAGCGCGCACCACGATGCGGCGCTGCGCACCGCTGCTCAGCAGGTGTTCGTCGATCACGCCCAGGGCGCCGGGGCTCATGGGCATGGGGGCCACGTGTTCGTTGTCCAGGTACTTCTGCACCGTCCAGTTCCTGCGCAGGGCCGGGTGGTTCTCAGCCACCAGGCACACCACTTCGTCGCTGAGCAGGCGGCCCAGATGCAGCTCCTCCGGGGGCCGCAGCCAGTTGCCGATGACCAGATCGACATCGCCAGCGGCGAGGTGGCGGCGGTAGTCGTAGTCCTGCGTCAGCGGCATCAGTTCAAGCCGCACGCCCGGCGCACTGCGCTTGATGTGCGCCACGAGAAGCGGCAGAAAGAGGGGGTCCAGGTAGTCGCTGGCGGCGACGCGAAAAAGCGCCTCGGCCGACGCGGCCTGGAACGGCGCGGCGCGCAGCACGCGGCCGTGGCGGCTGAATAGCTGTTCGGCGTCAAGCAGGATGCGTGCTGCCGGGTCCAGCAATTGCAAAGCGGTGGCGGTGGGCTGCATCTGCTGGCCGGCACGCACCAGCAGCGGGTCACCGGTCAGCGCGCGCAGGCGCTTCAGCTGGGCGCTGACCGCAGGCTGGGTGCTGGCCAGCTTGAGGGCGGCGCGCGAGACACTGCGTTCGGCAATCACGGTGTGCAGGACCCGGATGAGATGAAGGTCGATGGTGTCGAATTCGGGCCGCTTCACCATACGGATGGTCGCATAGAGTCTATGCACAATCAAATATTCCGTGGCGGTGGCCAGGCGCTACCTTCCGGGTAAGTCCCAGCACAAGGTTCACCGTTCCATGGACACCGCTTTGTCTCCCCGCGCTCGCACTCGCGCCGTGCGCTTCTTCCACCGTGGTGCGGTCGTTGCCGTGGACGACGCCGAGTCCACGCGCACGGTGCTGCAGTGGCTGCGCGAAGACGCGCACTGCACCGGCACCAAGGAAGGCTGTGCCGAGGGCGACTGCGGCGCCTGCACCGTGGTGATCGGTGCGCTGGACGCGCAGGGCGCGTTGCAGTTGCAACCCGTGAATGCCTGCATCCAGTTCCTGCCCACACTCGACGGCAAGGCGCTGTTCACGGTGGAAGACGTGGCTGCCGCTGACGGCGCCTTGCACCCGGTGCAGCAGGGCCTGGTGGACTGCCACGGTTCGCAGTGCGGCTTCTGCACGCCCGGCTTCGTGATGAGCCTGTGGGCCTGCTACCAGCGCCACCAGGCCGCCGGCACGGTGCCGACGCGGCAGCAACTGGCCGACGACCTGTCGGGCAACCTGTGCCGCTGCACCGGCTATCGGCCGATCCTGGACGCGGGCCAGCAGATGCTGGCCGCACCGGCGGTGGCCCTTGAGCAAGGGCCCCTGCTGCAAGCGCTGCGGGTGCTGGCGCAGGACGCAGCGCTGCACACCAGCGGCGGTTTCCACGCGCCGCGCACGCTGTCTGACTTTGCGGCCCTGCGAGAGGCGAAGCCGCAGGCGCGCTTGCTGGCCGGCGGCACCGACATGGGCCTGTGGGTGACGAAGCAGTTCCGCGACCTGGGCGAGCTGATCTCCATCAATGAAGTCGCCGAACTCAAGCGCGTTCACGTCGGCGATGACCACATCGCGATCGGCGCTGCGGCCAGCCTGGAGGATGCATGGTTGGCGCTGGTGGCTGAATGGCCGCCGCTGCGCGACGTCTGGCTGCGCTTCGCGTCGCTGCCGATCCGCCATGCCGGCACGATGGGCGGCAATGTCGCCAACGGTTCGCCGATCGGCGATTCGGCGCCGGTGCTGATCGCGCTGCGTGCGCAGATCGTGCTGCAGCGCGGCCAGCTTCTGCGCCGCATGGCGCTGGAAGAGTTCTACACCGACTACATGGTGAACCGGCTTCAGCCCGGCGAGTTCGTGCAGTCGCTGGAAGTGCCGCGCCGCCGGCCCGCGCAGCAGCTGCGCGTGTACAAGATCAGCAAACGCTTTGACAGCGACATCTCGGCGGTCTGCGCTGCGCTGGCGCTGGAACTGGACGCTGGCCACGTCGTTGCGGTGCGTGTGGTTTACGGTGGCATGGCGGCCACCGTGCGCCGCGCGCCAGGGGCCGAAGCCGCGCTGCAGGGCCAGCCCTGGACCGAAGCCACGCTGGTCGCCGCGCAAGCCGCGCTGGCGCTTGACTTCAAGCCGCTGTCTGACATGCGCGCCAGCGCTGCGTACCGGCTGCAAGTGGCGCAAAACCTGCTGCGGCGCTTCTGGCTGGAAACGCGGGCCGACGCACCGTTGCCCGAAAGTGCCGTCAGCGTCTTTGCGCGCGACTTTGCGAGCGAAAGGGTGCCATGAACAAGCCTGCCGAGCTGCCCGTTGCATTGGCAACCACCGCGACCTTTGCCGAAGTCGGCCGCAGCCACCCGCACGAGTCCGCCCACCTGCACGTCGCCGGCAGCGCGCCCTACACCGATGATCTGCCGGAACTGGCCGGCACGCTGCACGCCGCGCTCGGCCTGGCGCCGCTGGCGCATGGCGTCATCGAGTCGATCGACCTCGACCTGATCCGCGCGCAGCCGGGTGTGGTGGATGTGTTCACTGCCGCCGACATCCCCGGCGACAACGACTGTGGCTCGCTCGTCAGGGACGACCCGATCCTGGCCGGTGGCGTCGGCGACACGCTGCGCTACCTGGGCCAGCCGGTGTTTGCCGTGGTCGCGACCACACGCGACGCCGCGCGCCGTGCGGCCGCACTCGCCAGGCAGGCCGTGCGCGCGCGTGCGCTGCCGCCCATCCTGACGCCACAAGCCGCACACGCCGCGCAGCAGTACGTGGTGCCGCCCATGCACCTGAAACGCGGCGATGCACGCGCCGCAATCGCTGCCGCACCGCACCGGCTGAAAGCCACCTTCGACGTCGGCGGCCAAGAGCAGTTCTACCTCGAAGGCCAGATCAGTTATGCGGTGCCCACTGAAGACCGCGGCATGAAGGTCTATTGCTCGACGCAGCACCCGAGCGAGATGCAGCACCTGGTGGCGCACGCGCTGCACCGCCCCGCGCACGCGGTGCAGGTGGAATGCCGTCGCATGGGCGGCGGCTTTGGCGGCAAGGAATCGCAGAGCGCGCTCTTTGCCTGTGTCGCGGCGGTGGCTGCAGTTCGCCTGGGCAAAGCCGTGAAGCTGCGGGTCGATCGCGACGACGACTTCCTCATCACCGGCCGCCGCCACTGCTTCCACTACGACGCCGAGATCGGCTACGACGATGCGGGCCGCATCCTGGGTGCCGAAGTCACGATGGTGTCGCGCGCCGGCCATTCAGCCGACCTGTCGGGCCCGGTGATGACGCGTGCGCTGTGCCACTTCGACAACGCCTACTGGCTGCCGCATGTGGCGCTGCACGGTTATTCCGGCAAGACGAATACGCAGAGCAACACGGCCTTCCGCGGATTCGGCGGGCCGCAGGGCGCGATTGCGATCGAATACCTGCTGGACTCGGTGGCGCGTGCGCTTGGGCAAGACCCGCTGGCCGTGCGGCGCGCCAACTTCTACGGCCAGCAAGACCATAACGTCACACCGTATGGGCAGGTGGTGGACGACAACATCATCCATGAACTGGTGGCGCAGCTGGAGCACGAGGCCGACTACGCAGCGCGTCGCGTTGCTGTAGCGGCGTTCAACGCCACCAGCCCGGTGCTGAAAAAAGGCCTCGCGCTGACGCCTCTGAAGTTCGGCATCAGCTTCAATGTCACGCACCTGAACCAGGCGGGGGCCCTGGTGCACATCTACACCGACGGCAGCGTGCTCGTGAACCATGGCGGCACCGAGATGGGCCAGGGCCTGAACACCAAGGTGGCGCAGGTGGTGGCGCATGAACTGGGTCTGCCTTTGAAGGCCGTGCGCTGCACCGCCACCGACACGCAGAAGGTGGCCAACACTTCCGCCACGGCGGCCAGCACCGGCAGCGACCTGAACGGCAAGGCCGCGCAGGACGCAGCGCGCCGGGTGCGCAATCGCATCGCGGCCTTTGCTGCCAGCACCTGGGGCGGCGCGGCAGAGGAGGTGGTTTTCGCCGATGGCCAGGTGCATGTCGGCGGCCGCACGCTGCCGTTCGCCGAGGTGGTGAATGCCGCCTACTTCGCGCGGGTGCAACTCTGGAGCGACGGCTTCTACGCCACGCCCGGCCTGCACTGGAACCGCACCACGATGCAGGGCCGCCCCTTCCACTACTTCGCGTACGGCGCGGCCGTCAGCGAGGTCATCATCGACACCCTCACTGGCGAATGGAAGCTGCAACGCGCGGACTTGCTGCACGACGCCGGCCGTTCGCTGAACCCGGCCGTGGACATCGGCCAGATCGAAGGCGCCTTCATCCAGGGCATGGGCTGGCTGACCACCGAAGAACTGGTGTGGCACCCGGCCGATGGCTCGCCGCGCGCCGGCCTGCTGAGCACGCACGCACCCAGCACCTACAAGATCCCCACTGCCAACGACTGCCCGGCGGTGTTCCACACGCGCCTCTTCGACGCTGCGAACCCACACGACAGCATCCACCGCAGCAAGGCCGTCGGCGAGCCGCCACTGCTGCTGCCCTTCAGCGTGTTCTTCGCCATCCGCGACGCCATCTCGGCAGTGGGCGGGCACCGCACCGACCCGCCGCTGCAGGCGCCCGCCACGCCAGAGGCCATCCTGCGCGCCGTCACGGCGGTGCAGGCCGCAGCGTGACGATCGACCTGCGCGCCGCTGCGCTGCGGTGGATGGCGGCAGCGCGGCCTGCGGTGGTGGTGGAGGTGGTCGCGCACAAAGGCTCGGTGCCGCGCGAGGCCGGCACGCGCATGCTGGTGGCGGCCGATGAAGTCATCGGCACCATCGGCGGCGGCCACCTGGAACTGCAGGCGATTGCCGACGCGCGCAGGCTCATCGCGCAAGGCGGCGTGAGCCTGCTGCAGCACATAACGCTCGGCCCTAGCCTGGGGCAATGCTGCGGCGGTGTGCTCGACTTGCGCTTCACGCCACTGGTCGCCGCAGAGCCTGACAAATGGGCGTTAGCTACACCGCGCTTCACCTTGCAGCTTTATGGAGCCGGCCACGTCGGCCGCGCCATCGTGCGTCTGCTGGCCGGCGTGCCGTGCCGGGTGCAGTGGATCGATGAACGCGAGAGCGAATTCCCGGCGGAACCGCTGCCGCCGCACATCGAACGGGTGTGTGTGGAGCCGGTTGAGGCCGAAGTGACTGCCGCCGCGCCGGGCGCGTTTTACCTGGTGCTTACACACAGCCACGCGCTTGACCTGGCGATCAGCCAGGCCATCTTGCAGCGCGCGGACTTTGCCTACTTCGGGCTCATCGGCTCGAAGACCAAACGCGCGCGTTTTGAGCACCGGCTGCGCCAACGCGGCTGCGCACTCAAGCTGATCGACCGCATGGTCTGCCCCATCGGCGTGGCCGGTGTGGCTGGCAAAGAGCCCGAGGTGATCGCAGTGGCGGTGGTGGCGCAGTTGCTGCAGACCAGCTAAGCAGCCGTTTTACGGCGTATGGTTGGGCTCGGCGCAAGCTGCCCAAGCACGGCTCGCACGGCACAGCAGCCTGGGCTGTCAGGCCGCAGCCAGCCGACGGGCGCCTACTGCCCTTTTATTCAACCCACTTTCAGGAGACCCAACCATGAACAAACGTGATGTCGTCGTACTGGGCGCAGCCCGTTCCGCCATCGGCACCTTTGGCGGTGCCCTGGCCGATATGGAGCCGGCCGAGCTGGCCGGCCTGGTGATGAAGGAGGCCGTGCTGCGCTCCGGCGTTGACCCGAAGGCCATCAACTACGTCACCGTCGGCAACACCATCCCGACCGAAAAGCGTTTTGCCTACGTCGCGCGCGTGGCCAGCATCCAGGCCGGTTTGCCGATGGACAGCGTGGCGATGTCGGTCAACCGGCTGTGCAGCAGCGGGCTGCAAGGCATCGTGACGACGGCGCAGAACATCCTGCTCGGCGACTGCGACTACGGCGTCGGTGGCGGTGTCGAAGTGATGAGCCGCGGCGGCTACCTCAGCACGGCGATGCGCACCGGCGCCAGGATGGGAGACACCACACTGGTGGACACCATGGTCGCCACGCTGACCGACCCCTTCGGCGTCGGCCACATGGGCATCACGGCCGAGAACCTGGCGACGAAATGGGGCATCACGCGCGAAGAGCAGGACCAGCTGGCCGTCGATTCGCACCGCAAGGCCGCAGGGGCCATCGCCGAAGGCCGTTTCAAGAGCCAGATCGTGGCCATCGTGCAGAAGACGCGCAAGGGCGAAGTCACTTTCGACACCGATGAACACGTCAAGCCGGCCACGACGCTGGAAACGCTGGGCAAGATGAAACCCGCGTTCAAGAAGGACGGCTCGGTGACGGCGGGCAATGCCTCGGGCATCAACGACGGCGCGGCGTTTTTCGTGCTGGGCGATGCGGCAGTGGCGGCAGCGCACGGCCACAAGCCGATGGCGCGCCTGGTGTCGTATGCGGTGGCCGGTGTGCCCAACGACATCATGGGCGAAGGCCCGATTCCCGCGTCCAAGCTGGCGCTGAAGAAGGCCGGCCTGACGCTGGACCAGATGGACGTCATCGAAAGCAACGAAGCCTTCGCGGCCCAGGCCATCGCGGTGGCGCGTGGCCTGGAATTCGACATGAAAAAGGTCAACCCGAACGGCGGCGCGATTGCGCTCGGCCACCCGATCGGCTGCAGCGGCGCCTTCCTGGCCACCAAGGCGGTGTACGAGCTGCACCGCAGCGGCGGGCGCTATGCACTGGTGACGATGTGCATCGGCGGCGGGCAGGGCATCGCGGCGGTGTTCGAGCGGCTCTGAACGCCTGAGCCGCTCTGGCTGCCCTGACCGCTCTGACCGCATGTGTCAGGGCGGCATCCCGCTCACGCTGTTGCACACATCAGCCCGGCGCGCCCTTCCCGGCGCGCCGGGCTTTTTTACGTGCCGGCACAGCGGAAGGTGCCGTGGCGGTTTGCCTGTCCCCCATTGGAAGGACTCGTCTCCCCCTAACACCCGAACCCGTGTCTGGTTCCGAAGAGTGGCCGCGTTTCAGTGATCAAGGCAGTCGCGGCAGTGCCGCGTTGGCCGACTTGTTCGACGCCACGCATCCGCGTGTCGCCCCTCACGCCAGGAAGGATCACGCTCATGAAACGCCTGCTTGCCCTGCTCACCTCGCTCACGCTGGCCGCTTGCGGCGGCGGTGGTGGTGGCGACACCCCCACCCCACCCCCGCCCCCCGAGGCCTTGTTCGTGAGCGCCAACGCCTGGACTGGCGCGCGGCCCGCCGACGCCGAAGTCATCACGGCCGATGAATTCCGCCGCCGCCAGGTGGCCGGTGATTTGCAAGTCGCCACCGCCACTTCGCAGCTGGACAAACGCACCGCCAACCGCAACCAGACAGAGACCGAACGCCGTTTCCTGGCGGCCAAGACCGACCTCAGCCCCGACGTGGCCTCGCTGCTGGCCGAGGCCGCCAGCGCCAACAGCCTTGAAGCTGAAGCCTCGGCCACGCTGCCCGACGGCCGCAAGGTGGTGTTCAACGAGTTGGCCGCGCGCATTGAAAGCGCGGCGGCCAGCTACCGCCTGGCGCGCGACCCGGACAACGCCCGCGCCACCTATGCGCTGTCACATTCGCTGCTCAGCGATGCCATGAAGGCCCAACTGCCCACGCCCGCCAGCCTGGCCAGCGCCACGCTGCAACAGGTGAAGGACGCAGCCCGGCAGATGGACGCGGCCCTGGCTACGCTGGCCGACATCGACCAGACGCGGCTGGACCCCAGCGCGACTGCCACCACTGCCACCACCGCCACCACCCGCGCTGCGGCCAAGCGCGCACTCACCGCCGGCAACGGCGTGGACACCGGCGGCGTCTGTGCGCCCAGGGGCTACGCGAGCCAGTTCTGGTTTCCGCTGCGTTACTTCGTCTCACCCGTGAAGAACCAGGGCAGCCGTGGCACCTGCTGGGCCTTTGCCGCGGTGGCTGCGGTGGAAAGCCGTGAACGGGTGCAGAACGACCGCGTGACGAATGTGTCGGAGCAGTTCCTTGTCAACAAGGTCAAGCGCGAGTGGTTCGAGAACGACTTTGTCGATGGCGGTTCTGCGGCCGGCGCGCTGAATGCCGCGGTTGACCGCAACCAGAGCCTGATGGGCGAGAGCGGCTGGACCTACAACCAGGCTGCGGGCCGCCCCGCCAACGCCTTTGTCGCTGGCGTGGCGGGCACTGCGGCGTCCTACGCGGGTGCGTGCAGCGGCTACAACGGCTGGTGCTCGGAAACGGCGCACCAGAGCCAGCGTTCTTGTGTCACGGTGCTGGGACAAGAGTTCTGCGGCTTCAACAAGCAGGTCTTCAACGGCCCTGGCGTGGCCGCCAGCCGCGTGCGCCAGGTGTGGGCCAACGGCGAAGCCTTCGACTTGAATCGCTACCGCGCACTGCTGTCCAGCGGCGTGTCGCTGGTGGCGTCGTTCCCGATCTATGAAGGCTTCTGGTCCGCGCCAGCCAGCGGCATCGTGTCCGACTACCGAGCGCAGATGCGCAACGCCGCCGGCAACATGGTCAACGGCGCCTACGGCGGCCACCTGGTGCAGATCGTCGGCTTCATCAGCAACGAAGCGCTGACCTGGCCCGGCGCTGCACCTGCGACGGTCGGCGGCGGTGGCTACTTCATCATCCGCAATTCCTGGGGCTGCGCTGGCGACGGCGGCTACTACTACGTGCCGGCCGACTACGTGAGCACGCTCTTTGGCAGCCTGGAAGCGCTGGACTTCGACGCCAGCCGCAGCGTCGGCTGGGCGCGCGACCAGGTCACCCCGGGCGGCACCACGGGCCTGTCGATCGACCCGCGTGGCACCCAGGGTGTTGACCTGCGCGTGCAAGCGAACCTGGCTTCCAGCTTTGCGGTCACGCACCCGGTGGCCAACTACGTGAGGCTGACGGTGACGTCCAACCGCGACGGTCTGCTGTACGACGGGCAGTGGCTCGTCAACGCCCCTCAAGGCGCCAGCCTGTTTGCCAACGCGCTGCCCTTCACCTTCCAGAGCGAAGGCAGCAGCACGCTGACCATCACCGCGCGCTACGGCACGCAGGTGGCCAGCGTCACCAAACAGGTGCTGGTCCTCAACACGGCGCCCAGCGTCAGCCTGCTCAGCAGCGGGGTGCCTGCGCAGGGCGAGAACTTCGTCATCGATGCCGTTGCCACCGACCGCAACGAAGCTGACCCGAGCGCCCTGTGTGCGGCCATGAGCTGGGCGGTCGTCGCACCCGACACCGTGGTGTCGGGCGCGGGCTGCAACCGCAGCATTCGCTTCGGTGCCAGCGGCAGCCGCGAGGTGCGCGTCACGACGCAGGACCGCGAAGGCCGCCAGGCCAGCGCCATCGAGACCTATGAGGTGAGCGCGCCGCCCGTCAACCCGTACCCGCGCATCACCGGCTTTGGCGCCTATGCCCGCGACCCACTGCTGGTCGGCAGCGTGGTGGTCGGCTGCTTCAACAATGGGGTGGCCAACAACGCCCGCATCGACCTGCGCCAGGTCGGTTGCAGACCGCTGTCGGTCGGCGGCACGGACCGCCCGCGTTACTTCTCGCAATTGAGCATCGAGAACCCGAACGCTGAAGCGCTGAGCTACGACTGGACCTACACCGCCTACTACCCGAACCCGATCTTTGCGCCGCGCACGGTGACTGCCCGCACCGCAGCCCCGAGCTACGACATGAGCCCGATCATCTTCGGCGCGCGCGACACGCCGTACCTGTGTACGGTGGACGTGCGCGTGAACGCACCCGAGGCCTCACGCAGCAAGACGCAGCGCGTCTGGAGCGGGCAGTGCTTCAACATCGAAGACGCACCGCGCTAAACCGACCAGCGGCACCTTGACGCAGCGGCCGGGTAGCGCGCTGCCTGCCTGGGCAGCCCGGCCCGCCCCGCGACCGCAAGTCGCGGGGCTTTTTTCAGTGCTGCGTGGTGCGCACCGGCTTCAGCCCGCAAGCTGTTTCTTCAGCGTCTGCAGCTGCCTGCGGTCCACGGCAAAGGCGCTGCGCGACAGCACCGCGTCGGCTTGCTGCAGGGCGAAGGCTGCGGCGCGTGCATCACCCTGCGCTGCCAGCGCCTGCGCCAGGTGCAGATGCGCCAGGCCGGTGTGGCGGTTGCCTGCATCGAAGGCCTGCCAGAAGGCTGCCGCTTCGCGCAGTGCCTGCACGGCGGCAGCGCTGTCGCCCAGCGCCTGTTGCGCGCGGCCGCTGGCCACCTGCACCTCGGCCAGGTCGGGCGACATGCCAACCTGCACGGCGCCAAAGAGCGTGCGCGCCTGCGCCAGGGGCTGCAGCGCCCGCGCCGCGTCGCCCACGTTCAGGCGCGCGATGCCCAGCCGGGCCAGCGCGCGCGCCTGCTGGTCCTGGCGCAGGCTGGCGCCCGGGGCAGCCTGCGCGCTCTCTGCCAGCGCCAGGGCCTCGGCGTGCCGCCCTTGCAGGCTGCGCAAGTCGGCCAGCCGGCCCTGGTTGGCGGCCAGGTCGATGGCTGACCAGGCCACGGCGTCCAGGCTCTTGAACTCGGCCTCGGCCTCAGTCAGTTGCCCGCTGCGCGCCAACTGCCAGGCATGCACCGAAGCCGCACGCAGCGTGCGCATGCTGGTCGGGCCGACACTGGCGCGCAGCAGGGTCAGGGTCTGGTCCAGCAACGGCAGCGCGTCGCCAGGCCGGCGCGCTGCAATCAACGCGGCGGCCAGGAAGTAGCGCGCCATGGCGCGGTTGAAGTCTGACTGGCTGCCCTGCAACGTGTCTTCGACAGCCAGGCTGTGGCGGAACGCGGCAATCGCACCCGGCACGTCACCGGCGTTGAGCTTGGCGTTGCCCACCAGGTGTACGGTTTTGGACACGCGCGGGTGGTTGGCGCCGAGCAGGTCCACTGTGGCCGGCACCAGTCTGTCGAGTTCAAGCAGGCCCGCTGCGATCGGCCCCTCGTTCACCTGCGCCAGGGCCAGCATCGTGCGCAGCGTCAGCACCTGCGGCACCACCTGCTGGCCATAGACCTGCTGCGCGGCCACCAGCGCCAGCCGCGACGCCGCCACGGCGCCTGGCAGGTTGGCGTTGTCAAGCGCGCTGGCATGGGCCCACTGCGTCAGCATGTGTACCCGTGCATCGAGCGCCTTGCCGGTGTTGCCGGGGGCGGTCAGCGTGGCCACGGCCTGGCGCGCCGCTGCAAGCGATTCGGGCACACGAGCCTCGTTCGCCAGCGCCGTGCTCAGCCAGCGCAGGCCGGCGTTGAGCGTGGCCTGGTCGCCTTGCTGGCGCGCCGAATCGATGCACGGTTTGAGCGCGCTGATGGCCGCTTTGTGGTGGCCCAGCTCGACCTCGGCTTCGCCATGCACCAGTTGCGCGGCGCAGGTCAGTGGGTGGCGCGGGCCGAGCTCGCGGCTTGCCAGTGCCACCGTTTCCCGCGTCAGTGCCGCCGCTTCGGTGGCCAGGCCCTGGCCCAGCATGCTCAGGCTGATGGCGGTCATCAACTCGACCGCCACGTCGGGGCGGCCCCCCAGTTCCTTGGCCACGCGCTGCCGGGCTGCCTTCAGCAGGTCGGCGGCGGACTTCGAGATGCCGGCTTCGGAATCGGCGTCGGCGTCGTGAAAGATCGACAGTACGAACTCCTTCACCTGCTCGGCGCGCTCAGCCTGCAACAGCGCCCTGCGCGACTGCACGGTGGCCACCGTCAGGCCGGCGATCAGCGACACGCTCACAGTGGCCGCCGTGGCAACCGCCAGCGCGTTGCGGCGGATGAAGCGGTGCAGCCGGTAGCCCAGCGTGTCGGGCCGTGCCCGCACTGGCAAGAGGGCCTGGTGGCGTTCAAGGTCTTGCGCAAAGGCCTCAACTGTGGCGTAGCGTTCTGCGACGTCCTGCTTGAGCGCCATGTTGAGCACGGCATCCAGGTCGCCCTGCAAGGCGCGGCGGGCTGCGGGGTCGCGCGCCACCGTGCTGGCCCGCGGAATCCGCAGCGCAGCAACCTGCGCTTCCAGCGTCGCGCCGCCCTGGCGCTGCAACTGGTAGGGCTTGACGCCGGCCAGCAATTCGTAGGCCACCACGCCCAGGCTGTACACATCGCTGGCGGTGCCGATGGTTTCGCCGCGGATCTGCTCGGGCGACGCGTAGTCAGGCGTCAGCACGCGCCCGATGGCCTGCGTCAGCGCCGGGCCCGCACCCGCACCGTCGGCCACCGGCTGCAGCAGCCGGGCAATGCCGAAGTCAAGCAGGTGCGCCTGCCCCTGCGCATCGACCAGGATGTTGGACGGTTTCAGGTCGCGGTGCACAACCAGCCGCGCGTGCGCATGTGCCACTGCCTGCGCCACCTGCAGCAGCAGCGCCACGCGCGCTTTCACCGTCAGGCCGTGCGCCACGGCATAGGCGTCGATGGCCTGGCCGTCCACGTATTCCAGCGCCAGGTAGGGCCGGCCTTCTGCGGTGATGCCGGCGTCGTACAGGCGCGCGATGTGCGGGTGCGTCAGCGAGGCCAGGATGTCGCGCTCGCGCGCCATGCGCGCGCTCAGCGATGGGTTGCCCCAGCTCAGGTGCGGCAGCTTTAGCGCCACCTGGCGCTGCATCAGACCGTCAGCGCGCTCGGCCAGCCAGACCGTGGCCATGCCGCCCTGGCCGATTTCTCGCAGCAACCGGTACGGGCCCACGCGTGACTGCGGGGCCGGCTGTGCAGGCGCATCGGCGCGCACATCCGTCAAGAGCCCGGCCCCCGCGGGCCCTGCCAGTACAAAGGCCGCCGGTGTTTGCAGAAAATCGTCTGCACCGGCCTGCGCGTGGGTCTGCAGCAGCGCCTGCAACAGCGGCGTTAGCCGCGCCTGCTCGGGGCCGAGCGCCGCCAGCCAACTTGCACGCGCGCCGGGGTCGAGCTCCAGCGCAACGTCGAGCAGTGCGAAGACTTCGACCCAGTCCTCTCTGGAGGGCTTCGGCTCTTCCGCCGCCTTCATGGTGTCTGCCGGCGCGTGGCAGTTTTCCAACCAAGCGGACGCCGTGGAACCGGCTCTGCCGGGCCACTGGCGTCGCCCCCCTGGGGGGGAAGCGCCGAAGGCGCATCGGGGGGGGGTCATTTCAAGCAGGCATGCAGGAACAGCCGCGCTTTTTCCCAGTCGCGCGCCACCGTGCGCACGGTCAGGCCCAGCACGCCGGCAATCTCGGCTTCGGTCATGCCGGCGAAGTAGCGCATCTCCACCACCTGCACCAGGCGGGCGTCGATGGTGGCCAGTTCTTGCAGCGATTCGTGTACGCGCAGGACTTCGTTGTCCAGCTGCTCGGGTGCTGCTGCGGCGTGCAGTTCATCGTCCAGCTCGACGTGTACCGCGTCCCCGCCGCGGCGTTCGCTGCGGCGCGCACGGATCACGTCCACCACCACCGAGCGCATCACGCGCGCGGCGTAGGCCATGAACTGCGAGCGGTCGTTGAGCAGCACCGCGCCTGACTTTTCGAAACGCAGGTACGACTCGTGTACCAGCGAGGTGGTGTCCAGCAGCGTCAGGTCGCCACTGCGGCGCACGCGCGAATGCGCCAGGCGGCGCAGTTCGGGGTACAGCAGTGCGTACAGCTCACCGAGCGCATGGCTTTCGCCCTGGCCGATGGCGTTGAGGAGTGTGGTGACCTGGCCCATGCTGCGTCTGTCAATTCCGGGGTGGCGTGCTTTGCATTAACGCATGAACGGGCGCAGGGCCTGGCGTCGAGCGTCGGTGCAAGAATGGCCGCATGCCCGCGCCGCCGTCCTCGTCGCCCTCGCCCGTCGCGCCGGCCCAAGCGCGCAACCCGCTGCACGGCCTGACGCTGGAAACCATCGTCAGCGCGCTGCTGGCGCAGTACGGCTGGGGCGGCCTGGCCGAGCGCGTGAGGCTGCGCTGCTTCAGCAGCGAGCCCAGCCTGGTGTCGAGCCTGAAGTTCCTGCGCAAGACGCCCTGGGCGCGCGAGAAGGTGGAGAGCCTGTACCTCTTCATGCTGCGCGATGCGAAGCGCGATGTGAAGCGCGAAGGGCGCCGCAGCGGGCTCAGCGGCCCGTAAAGCGCGGCGTGCGCCGCTCGCTGATGGCCGCCAGGCCTGCGCGCAGATCGTCGCTCTGTGTACAGCGCTCGACGCGGCCCAGCAGGCGCGGCAGGTCGGTGTCACCACGGGCGATCTCGT
>JANNGN010000245.1:0-1636 GCA_031403895.1 Rubrivivax sp.
GCCGGTGTGAGCCAGGTGTCAGGGGCGACGATGGCCCCCCGCCCCGGGCGCATGATCGCAGTCACCACGGCCTGGGGCACCTGCTTCGTCATGATCCGCTGGGGGCGCGCCCTTGAGCAGGGCCAAATTCCAGGGCAGGGCCGGGATGGCACCGGCCGCAAAGCCAACGACGAGGTAGCGTGCTTTGCTCGCGCTGGTGCTGAGCATCCCGCTGTGGCTGGTGCCGCCGCTGGTGGTGGTGCTGCCGCCGCTGATCTGGGGCTGGCTGGCCTGCCGCGTCTTCAGCTTTGACGTGCTCGCCCACCACGCCAGCGCGGCCGAGCGGCGCACCGTGCTGCGCAGCCGGCGCTGGCCGCTGCTGGCGATGGGCGTGCTGTGTGGTTACCTCGGCGCGCTGCCTTCGCTGCTGTGGGCAACGGGCGGTGCGGCGCTGTTGCTGGCGCCGCTGCTCGTGCTGGTGGCGGTGTGGCTTTACACGGTGATCTTTGTCTTTGCCGCCTGCTGGTTCACACACTATGGCCTGGCCGAGTTGCAGCAGCTGCGCGACGCCGAACACACGCACCTCCAGAGCGAGCTTTTTAGCGAGAGCCCCACGCCATGAACATCGGCCTTGTCATCGTCGGCGACGAAATCCTGTCGGGCAAGCGCGCCGACAAACACCTGCCCAAGGTCATCGATCTGTTGGCCGCGCGCGCGGCCTGTCGCTTCACTGGGCGCGTTATGTCGGTGATGACCGGCCGCGCATCACTGCCGACTTGCAGCACGCTTTTGCCAGCGGCGACCTCGTCTTCAGCTGCGGCGGCATCGGCGCCACGCCCGACGACCACACGCGCCAATGCGCGGCCGCCGCGTTGGGGGTGGAACTGGCGCTGCACCCGCAGGCGCGCGCGCTGATCCTGGAGCGCATGCGCGATGTGGCTGCCGAGCAGGGCCTGGCCTACGAGCCCGAACGGCCCGACAACCTGCACCGGCTGAACATGGGCGTGTTCCCGCTCGGCGCGCAGATCATCCCGAACCCGTACAACAAAATCGCCGGGTTTTCGGTGCGCGACGTGCATTTCGTGCCCGGATTCCCGGTGATGGCCTGGCCGATGATCGAGTGGGTGCTGGATGAACGTTATGCACACCTGCACCGCGTGCAGCGGGATGTCGAACGGTCGCTCATCGTTTTCGGTGCCATGGAAGCCAGCCTGACGCCGCTGATGGAAGACATCGAAGCGCGCTTTGCCGGCGTCAAGGTCTTCAGCCTGCCCAGCGTGGACCACCCGCAGTGGGGCCGCCACATCGAACTCGGCGTCAAAGGCGCGGGCGACGGGGCGGCTGCTTTCGCCGCCTTGCGCCAGGGGCTGGAACAGTTTGGTGCGCAGTTGGGCCCCGAGTTGGTGCGATAGTCGCCACGCTGCCGCCCGGCTATGGTGCGTTCCGATGCACCAAGCGCAGGCAAGGCCAGCGCGGTGCATCGTTGCGGGCGGCTTGGGAGTTGCCGGCATGCTTTCTGCTAAATTCAATCGAGCCAGGGGCCCGACCCCGGCCGCAAACCCCCAATAAATCAGCCCCGCTAGGAGAGATCTGCATGGCAAAAACCGTTGCCGACGTGATGAAGATGGTGAAGGACAACGAAATCAAGTTCGTTGAC
>JANNGN010000246.1:0-4505 GCA_031403895.1 Rubrivivax sp.
CGCGTTCTTCACGTCAGCACCCTCGCGGAAGTAGTTCTTCGAGATTTCCTTGAAGGGCAGGAAGCCGTGGCGGTCTTCGCCGTAATCGACGAAGCAGGCCTCGAGCGACGGCTCCACGCGCGTGATCAGCGCCTTGTAGATGTTGCCCTTGCGCTGTTCGCGCCCTTCAATTTCGGTTTCGAAGTCAACGAGCTTTTGCCCGTCAACGATGGCCAGGCGGCGCTCTTCGGCCTGCGTGGCATTGATCAGCATGCGTTTCATGTGCTCTTCCGGTGCTGCGCCGTCCCTTGTGTCGGGCGGCGCGGTCTTACCCACGATGCACGGGAGCCGGAACTGAACCGTTGACGCGAAATGCCCTGGACTGCGCGACCCTCGGCTTGAGCCGGGGGTCTTAGGCGCGCAGCGTTGGCGCGTGCCGGCTGGCGTGTGTGGCAGCGGCTGCGCCCTTCAACCCGAAGCCGCGCCGCAGATCGCGCGGCAAGGCTGCCGCTCCGGCCGCGCCGGCAATGTGCCGGGGCCTTGGGGAGCGGTGGTGGGTGGATGGGGACGGCATGAACTGCAACGACGTGCCTGCTTGGGCGAGTGCCAGGTCGGCTGAATTCGTCACTGCTTTTGCAGCGACGGCGGGCCGGGCCTGAGACCTTGAATTTTCGGGGCTTCGGCTGAGCGAAGCGGGGTTCTGTCTCGACTCTCTGCCACCCGCTTTTGGGGCCCGCCTCGTCACTTGGGGACAGGGCCATCGGCGCCGCTTGCGGGTGTTGCATCACCTTTTGTGGCGGGCGCTTTTCCGTAGCGCCTGCCGTTCCACGATAGAGCCGCAGCCACCCGCGTAAACTCGGATAAATCAAGCACTTACAGCCTAAACGTGGAGTTGCGGAGTATAGCGGGCAAACAAAACGGCCCCGCCGTTCGCGGACTGGACACGGCACCAGCCGCCGTGCGCATGCTGAGCGTCGATGCGGAATCTGCGGGCCAGCGGCTCGACAACTACCTGATCCGGCAGCTCAAGGGCGTGCCCAAGACGCATCTGTACCGCGTCATCCGGTCGGGTGAGGTGCGCGTCAACAAGGGCCGCGCCGGTGCCGACACGCGGGTGGCCGAGGGCGACCAGATCCGCGTGCCGCCGATGCGCCTGGCCGCACCCAGCACCGCTGCGCCCGCGCCGGCACGCGAATTCCCGGTGCTGCTGGAAGACGAGCACCTGCTGGCGATCAGCAAACCCGCTGGCGTGGCGGTGCATGGCGGCAGCGGCGTCAGCTTTGGCGTCATCGAGCAGTTGCGCCAGTCGCGGCAGATGCTGGGCAGCGCACCCCGCTTTCTGGAACTGGTACACCGGCTCGACAAAGAAACCTCGGGCGTGCTGCTGCTGGCCAAGAAGCGCAGCGCACTCACCGCGCTGCAGGACCAGTTTCGAGATCGCAACACCGGCAAGGTCTATGCCGCGCTGGTCTTCGGCGCCTGGCCGGCGAAGCTGAAGGTGATTGACCAGCCGCTGCACAAGACGCTGGACGCGGCCGGTGAACGCCATGTGCGCGTGGTCTCGCCCGCACACGAAGACGGGCGCCGCTCGATCACGCTGGTGAACGTGGCGCAGAGCTTCGCCGGTCTGACACTGCTGGACGTAACGCTGAAGACCGGTCGCACGCACCAGATCCGCGTCCACCTGGCGTCCAGTGGCCACCCGATCGTTGGCGACCCGAAGTACGGTGACTTCGCGCGCAACAAGGCCTTCGCCAAACAGCGTGGCTTTGCGCGCATGTTCCTGCACGCCCGCGAGCTGGCCTTCGAGCACCCGGCCACGGGCCAGCGCATCACGCTGCAGGCGCCCTTGCCGGCGGAGTGCCAGGCGCTTTGCGAGACACTTGCCGGCTCTTGATTTCACCGCGCGCCATGACCCGACGTTTTGACCTCATCGCCTTCGACTGGGACGGCACCCTCTTTGACAGCACCACGCTCATCGTGCGCTGCATCCAGTCCGCCTGCGGCGACCTGGGCGTCACGGTGCCCAGCGATGGCGACGCCGCCTACGTCATCGGCCTCGGCCTGCACGACGCGCTCAAACACGCCGTGCCCGGCCTGGCGCCGGAGCGCTACCCGGAACTGGGTGGCCGCTACCGCCACCACTACATCGCCAGCCAGCATG
Organism: Rubrivivax sp.; assembly: GCA_031403895.1. Taxonomy (GTDB): domain Bacteria; phylum Pseudomonadota; class Gammaproteobacteria; order Burkholderiales; family Burkholderiaceae_C; genus Rubrivivax. Next base: position 2,144 of record JANNGN010000246.1, read on the forward strand.
AACTGGTGTTGTTCCCGGGCACCTTGCCGATGTTGCAGGCACTGAAGGCGCGCAACCACTTGCTGGCCGTGGCCACCGGCAAGAACCGGCGCGGGCTGGATGACGCAATGGCGCACTCGCAACTGGACGGCATGTTCGACGCCACGCGCACGGCAGACGAAACAGCCAGCAAGCCGCACCCGCTGATGCTGCAGCAGCTGATGCAGCAACTGGGCGTGGCGCCTGGGCGCACGTTGATGATCGGCGACACCACGCACGACCTGATGTTGGCGCGCAATGCCGGCACCGCGCGCGTGGCGGTCAGCTACGGCGCGCACGGGCGCGACAGCTTTGCCGAACACGAGCCGCTCTTCGTCGCCCACAGCACCGACGAGCTGCGGCACTGGTTGCTGGAGCATGCGTGACTGAAGTGAGCGCAGCGCCCGAACCGCTGTGCGCGTCAACCGAGCTTGCAGAACGTGGCCGTGCCAGGGTCTTTGAGGTGCTGCAGCACGGCCGCCCGGTGCGCGCCTTTGCGATGCGCTTTGACGGCGCGGTGGTGGCCTACCTGAACCGTTGCGTACACGTACCGACCGAAATGGACTGGCAGCCCGGCGAATTCCTGGACATCGACAAGCGCTGGATCCTGTGCTCGATCCACGGCGCCAGCTACGAGCCCGCCAACGGCCGCTGCGTCGGCGGCCCATGCGGCAACGGCCGGCTGACGCCCGTCAGCGTGCAGGAGCATTGCGGCCAGGTGTATTGGTATCCTTCCCGCGACATCCGGCCGGTGCCTTTTGATGACCCATCAAGCGCGCCTGCCGACGAAAGAACTCCATGAGCACCCCCGAAGAAAATCCCACCCCCGGTTCGCAGCCCGAGCCGGCTGAACCCTTGACGGTCACGGCCGCCGCCGCACTGGCCGCGCAGCAGGCGGCGGCCAGGAATGAAGAGCCCCGCAGCCCTGCGCCACGCGCCGGCCTGGAAGCGGCACTTGAACGTATCGCCACCCAGCTCATCCGCCACCAGCAGTCTGAACGCCGCTGGCGCGTCTTCTTCCGCCTGGCCTGGCTTGGCCTGGCGCTGGTGGTGCTGTGGCTGGTCACCATCGGCCGCATGGCGCCGTCAGCACCCAACACGCCGCACACGGCGTTGGTGGAAGTGCGCGGCGAAATTGCGGCCGAAGGCGAGACCAGCGCCGAAGCGATGGTGGGCGCGCTGAAAAGTGCCTTCGAAGATGCAGGCGCGCAGGCTGTGGTGCTGCGCATCAACTCACCCGGTGGCAGCCCGGTGCAAAGCGGCATCATCCATGACGAGATCAAGCGCCTGAAGGCCAAGCACAACAAGAAGGTCTATGCGGTGGTGGAAGAGGTCTGTGCCTCGGGCGCTTACTACATCGCCGTGGCGGCGGACGAAATCTACGTTGACAAAGCCAGCATCGTGGGCAGCATCGGTGTGCTGATGGACGGCTTCGGCTTCACCGGGCTGATGGACAAGCTGGGCGTCGAGCGCAGGCTGCTGACTGCGGGCGACAACAAGGGCATGCTCGACCCCTTCAGCCCAGCCAACCCGCGCCAGACGCAACTGGCCAAGGCCATGATCGAGCAGATTCACCGCCAGTTCATCGCCGTCGTCAAAGCAGGTCGCGGCAGCCGGTTGAAGGAAGCGCCCGACACCTTTTCGGGCCTGGTCTGGAACGGTGAAGAAGCCGTCCGCCTGGGCCTGGCCGACCACACCGGCAACCTCGACTTCGTGGCGCGCGAGGTCATCAAGGCCGAAGAAGTGATCGACTACACGCCGCGCGACAACGTCGCCGAGCGGCTGGCCAAACGCTTCGGCGCCAGCGTCGGCGCGGGGGCGGTGAAGGCGCTGCGCGAGATCGCTCCGCTGCGGTGAGCGTGCCCCAGGGTGCCCCCGTGACCGAGCGCGTGGCGGTCGCCGCGCAGCACCTGCTGCCCAAGCAGGCGTTGACGGCCTTTGCGGGTTTGGTCGCAGCTTGGCAGGGCGGCCGTGCCACGACCGCGTTGATCCGCTGGTTCATCAACCGCTACGGCGTCAACATGGCGGAGGCGGCGGACGCAGACCCCGCCGCCTATGCCAGCTTCAACCTCTTTTTCACCCGTGCGCTGCGCCCAGGCGCGCGCCAGTTGGCGCAGGCCGATCTGCTGTGCCCGGTGGACGGCGCCATCAGCCAGTTTGGCCGCATCGACGGCGAGCGCATCTTGCAAGCCTTCATTCACGCAAAACGACACGACTACAGTGCCACCGCCCTGTTGGGCGGCGACGGCGCTCTCGCCGCGCACTTCCACGGCGGCCACTTTGCCACGCTGTACCTGAGCCCCAAGGACTACCACCGCATCCACATGCCCTGTGGCGGGCGGCT
>JANNGN010000247.1:0-3484 GCA_031403895.1 Rubrivivax sp.
CTCCACCAGCACCCGGTTCAGCGCCTCCTTCAACTCAGCAGGCGCCGCTGCCTTGCTGATGAAACCCATGGCACCGGCGTCCAGCGCGGCGAGCACGGTGTCGCGGTCGTCCTGCGCACTGAGGATCACCACCGGCACATAAGGAAAGTCCTCGCGCAGCCGGCGCAGGCCGGCCATGCCATGCACGTCGGACAGTGTCAGGTCCAGCAGCACGAGGTCGAAGCGGCCGGCTGTTTGCAGCAGGTGCACCGTCTCCGCCAACGAGCTGGCGAGTTGCACGCGCAGGTGCGGCAGCACGTCGGCCAGCAGCAGTTGCAGGCCGTGGCGCACCAGGCCGTGGTCGTCTGCCAGGAGCAGGGAGCCGTGTGGGTTCATGGGTGTGTTCATCGGAAGGGGCGATGCAGGATGTTGAAGAGTTCACGAACCGGGGCACACGGTACCAAGGTATAGCGGCGCTTGGGCGCATTCGCGGGTGGCAGAACGGTTGCAACATATACCTTGGTGTCCTGTTCAGTGCTGCGGCTGGATGGCGAAATAGCAGCCATGCCAAGCGCCGCTTGGCCCACACCAGAAAGCCACCATGAACCGCTTCGCCCAAGTTCTTGCCCGCAGCCTGGCACCTGCAGCCGGCGCCGTCGCCGTCTCCGTGGCCCTGCTGGCCGCCGCCCCGGCGCAGGCCCAGAGCAACGACCAGATCAAGGCCGACTTCGCCCGTGCCGTCTATCTCAGCTCCGCCGCCCAGGTGCATAACGAGCAGCCGCAGCCGCTGCTGCGCGCCGTGGTCGTGCTGCGCATCAGGCTCAACGAACAAGACCAGTGGCAGGCCGAAGTCTTCCGCGAAAACCCCGACCAGCCCGAGATGACACGCGCTGCCCTGGCGTCCGTCGCCAAGCTGCCTGCTCCGGTGGGCCTGAGCGCCAAGGCGCGTCAGGCGCTGCGCACCGAAGGCCTGGTGGAAGCCTGGCTGTTCCAGAACGACGGCCGCTTCGCGCTCAAGACGCTGGCCAAACCCCAACGTTCAGCATGACGTTGCCCCATCCGCTGCCGCGCCGCTGGGCGTAGCATCAAAGCCGTCCAAGCCATCACCGCCGCCGCCTGAAAGACCATCATGAAACTGCACGCCAGATTCGCCCTTACCGCCCTGACTTCGCTGACCGTGCTGTTCGCCACTGGCGCTGCGCAGGCGCAGGAAAAAGTGCTGCGCGAAGGCCAGGTCACGCAGCAAGCGCTGATCGACGCGCTGGCCCCGGCAGCCGCTGCCTCTGCCGCCGACGACGGCGTGCGCACCCGCAGCTGGAAGCCGTCGGTGCGGCCGGCTGCCGCCGCCGCTGCAGGCACGGCTGCCGCAGCAGCGCAACCGGGCCGGGCTTCGATCCTCGTCACCTTCATCACCAACTCGGCCGACCTCACCAGCAACGCCAAGCGCGCGCTCGACGTGCTGGCAGGTGCCATGAAGTCCGAAAAATTGGCCGCCGTGCGCTTCACCATCGAAGGCCACGCCGACCCGCGCGGCAGCGAGGACACCAACCTCAAGCTGAGCCAGGCGCGTGCCGACAGTGTGCGCGGCTACCTGACCGGCTTGCACGGGCTGGCCAGTGAGCGCATCAATGCAGTCGGCAAGGGCTCCAGCGCGCTGATGAAGCCAAGCGAACCGGCCGCGCCCGAAAACCGCCGCGTGACGATCGTCGCGCAGCCGGGCTGAACGCCAGGATCCGCACCAGCGACGTGTCACCGACATTGCCGACATCAACGACATCACCGACGCCACCATGCAGCCGCGCCTCTTCACGACCTTGTGCCTGGCCACCGCGCTGCTGCTCGCCCCAGCCGCACACGCCAAGGAGGCCGTGCTGCGTGAAGGCCAGGCCACCGAGCAGGGCCTGGTGGACGCGCTGGCGCCGCCCTTGTCGCGCCAGTGGGCGCCGGGCGAACGGCCGCCGCCGGCCAAGGCATCGCTGCTCATCACCTTCATCACCAGTTCTACCGAACTCACAGCCGGCTCGCAGCGCTTGCTCGACACTTTGGCCAGCGCTTTGAAGAACGACAGGCTGGCCGCCTTGCGCTTCACCATCGAAGGCCACGCCGACCCACGCGGTGGCGCTGAATTCAACCGGCGCCTGAGCCAGGCGCGCGCCGAAAAAGTGCGCGACTACCTGGTCGCCAGGCACGGCCTGGACGCGGCGCGCCTGCAGCCCGAAGGCAAGGGCGCCAGCGAGTTGCTGAATCGCCAGCGGTCGTCGGCGCCGGAGAACCGGCGCGTCACCATCGTTGCGCGGCCGCTCACGCCCTGAACGTTTTGTTGGCCCTTCAGCGGCCCGGACTGTCGGGAGGCCGGCGTCGGCGAGCCAGGTCCACGAACCAATCAACGCTGGCTGCGTTGGCCATCGCGTCGCGGTTCAGCACCAGCGCAGGGTCGGCGCCCATCAGCAGCTTCTTCACGGGCAGCTCCAACTTCTTGCCCGACAGCGTGCGCGGAATGGCAACGACCTGGAAGATGTCGTTTGGCACGTGGCGCGCCGAGAGGGCGGTCTTGATCGCGCCGCGCAGGCGCTGGGTCAGCGCAGCGTCGAGCGTGAGCCCTTCGCGCAACACCACGAAGAGCGGCATCCAGCTCTCGCGGCCCAGGTATTCCAGGTCCACCACCAAACTGTCCGTGACTTCGGGCAGGGCCTCGACGGCGCGGTACAGCTCTGAGGTGCCCATGCGGATGCCGTGGCGGTTGATGGTGGCGTCGCTGCGGCCGTAGATGATGGCGCCCCCGCGCGGCGTGATGCGGATCCAGTCGCCGTGGCGCCACGCCGGTGGCCCCCCATTCTTGCCGGGGTACATGTCGAAGTAACTTTCGACATAACGTTTGTTGTCGGTGTCACCCCAGAAGTACAGCGGCATCGACGGCAGCGGCTGCGTACACACCAGTTCACCCACTTCGTCGATCAGCGCGCGGCCGTCTTCGCTGTAGGCCTGCACCGCCGCACCGAGCCAGCGGCATTGCATCTCGCCCTTCACCACCGGCAGCGTGCGGTTGCCGCCGACGAAAGCGCCAGCGAAGTCGGTGCCGCCGCTGATGGGGTTGAGCCAGATCGGCTCGCCGCCCGGCTGGGGGGTCTGTTTCGGCATGTGCTGCCAGATCCAGTCGTAGCACTCCTCAGACAGCGGGCTGCCAGTGGCGCCGATGGCGCGCAGGCGGTGCAGGTCGGCCTGCTCCATCGGCACCACGCCGGCCTTCAGGCAACTGGCGAAGTAGGCCGCGCCGGCACCGAACCAGGTCACGCCGGCGGCGGCCGCAAAGCGCCACAGCGTGCCCCAGTCGGCGGGCTGGCCGGTCGGCGGTGCCTCCGGTGGGGTTGCCGTCGTAGAGGCAGATCGTGGTGCCGCCGAGCAGGCCGCTGACTTGGCCGTTCCACATGATCCAGCCGGTGCTGCTGAACCAGTGGTAGCGCTCGCCAGTCTCGGCACTGGGCGCAATGTCGTTGTGCAGCACGCC
>JANNGN010000248.1:0-7215 GCA_031403895.1 Rubrivivax sp.
GTGTCAGACTCGTGCAGGCTGTGAAAAGGCCGCTCGCTGTCTAGCCTTCGAGTATAGCCCGCCATAGGGCATTCCCTAGAGGCCGAGCGTGGTGACCGCAAAAGCGGCCTCAGACCGTTGCAAAACTACGTCAATTCTCTCCTGCCACAGCAGCCGGGACCGCGCATCCACGGCCGCCCTGCCACGCCAGTGCAGCGGGTCCAGCAGATGCACGGTGACGCTGCGATCGTCGAGCAGCAGCGTCGGCACATCGAGCGCAAATTCCTGCGGCGCCTGCCAGGCCTGGATGGCATGCGCCCAGTCGCGCCGCCAGCCTGTGAAGCGCGGCAGCCGGCGCGGCACCGTGCTGTAGCCCGCCGCCAGCAGCACCAGGCGCCGCTGCGGCAGGCGCAACCAGGCCGTCAGGCGTTGCAGCAGCGCGGCGTCATCCAGCGGCCACTCTTCAAAGTTCGGGTCTGCGCAGGTGATGCAGCGCGCACCTTTTTCGATCGCCGTCTGAAAGCCCCAGTGCAGGGCGGCAGTGAAGGCTTCGCGCGATTCGATCAGCGGCACGGCGTCGTTCATGCGTTCACTCCTGTCGCCCATCCAGCGGCAATCCATTTGTCCAGCAAGGCGCGCGCGTCCACACTGAGGCGGGCGATGTCGGCGCGACCCAGGGCACGGTCATCGGCCAGGCGCTGCATGATCTGCGCATCGCGCCCCGTCGCTTCAAAGGCTTCGCCGTTGATGAAGATGTGCTTTGCGTCGTACAGCATGCGACTGCGCGACGACAAGCGCACCGCGTCGCCAGACCGGCTGCGGCCCGGACCCTCGAACCAGACATGGTCCTTGGGTTCAGTCAGCGACTCGCCGAGCACACGCGCCAGCGCCTGCGGCTCGGCCAGGCGCCGGGCCACCGCCGCCTGGGCAAAGGCCAGCAGCGCCTGCGGCAGCGCGGCCGGCGTGGCGGTGGCGGGCTGGCGCGCATCGCGGTAGATCGACGTGTTCAGCGCCTCTTCTTCACCCAGGCGCTGCAGGAGATCGTGCGCCAGCGCATCGGCCACCGGTGCGCGAAAGCCTACCGAGCAGGTCATGCAATCGCCGCCCACGGCCACGCCGTCGTGGGCCCAGCGCGGTGGCAGGTAGAGCATGTCGCCGGGTTCGAGCAGCCACTCTTCTTCGGGCTCGAAGTGCTGCAGCAGTTTCAACGGTGCGCCCGCAACCCAGCCACTGTCGCGCGCGCGGCCGATGCGCCAGCGCCGCCGGCCCTGCACCTGCAGCAGGAACACGTCGTAGGAATCCAGGTGCGGCCCGACACCACCGCCCGCGCTGGCCCACGACACCATCAGGTCGTCCAGCCGCGCGTCGGGCACGAAGCGAAAGGCCTGCAGCATCGTGTGCGCGGCTTCCACATGCAGGTCCAGGCCCTGCACCAGCAGGGTCCAGCCGGCGCGCGACAGTGGCGGCAGCGCGCGGCGCGGCAGCGGCCCCTGGCGCACACGCCACCGCGCGCGGCTGCCCGTGCCTTCGCGCGCCACCAGACGCGACTCCACGTCCGCGCTGCCGGCCAGCGCGAACAGCGCCGCGCGCTCAAGCGGCGGCACCACCGACGGCCAGGCCTGGCGCACCAGCAGCGGCTTCTTTTGCCAGTGCCGTGTCATGAAAGCGGCCGGGCTCAGGCCACCCAGCAGCGGCAATTTCTGGTTCACATCCATCGCGCGATTCTGTCTGCAGCACGCCCGCTGCCTTGTGCGATCATGTTTTGATGATCATCTCTGCACCCTGCGTCGTGAGCCTGACCTGGCAGCTCAGCGACGGCCAAAACCGCCCCATCGACGAGCTCAAGGACCCGGTGGAATTCTTCTACGGTGGCGACGACTTGCTGCCCACAGTGGAAGATGGCCTGGCCGGCCACGAGCCTGGCGAGGAATTGGCGCTGCACCTCGAACCCGAGCAGGCCTTTGGCGACTACCGCTCTGAACTGGTGTGCTTCGAAGACCGCAAGCTCTTCCCCGAGCAGCTGGAAACCGGCATGGCCTTTGAAGGCCTGCCCGAGGGCAGCGTCACACCCGGCATGCCGGCCGAAACGCTCTACCTCGTGACCGAGATCTACGCCACCCACGTGGTGCTGGACGGCAACCACCCGCTGGCCGGCATGTCACTGCGCGTGGCCATCAAGGTACACGGCGTGCGCGAGGCCAGCGACGAAGAGATCGAAGCGCGCAGCCTGGGCGGTTCACCGTTGTCGGTGATGGGCAGCGGCGGCCGGCCGCAGCAGGAACCGCTGCATTGAGCGTCGGTTTTCAGGCGCGGCCGGTGGAACCAAAACCGCCGCTGCCACGGTCTGAATCACCGAACTCGTGTACGCGACGAAAAGCCGCCTGCACCACCGGCACGATCACCATCTGCGCAATGCGCTCCAGCGGCTCGATGGTGAAGGGCGCGCTGCTGCGGTTCCAGCAGCTCAGCATCAGCGGGCCCTGGTAGTCGCTGTCGATCAGCCCGACCAGGTTGCCGAGCACGATGCCGTGTTTGTGGCCCAGCCCCGAACGTGGCAACAGCATCGCGCACAGGCCGGGGTCGGCGATGTGGATGGCCAGACCGGTGTTGATGAGCGCGGCCTGGCCCGGCTGTAGCACGAGCGCCGCGTCCAGGCAGGCACGCAGGTCCAGCCCCGCACTGCCTGGCGTGGCGTAGGCAGGCAGGAACGCGGCCATGCGTTGATCCAGGACTTTCAGCTCGATGCTGGTCATGCCGTTCTGGCAGCCAGCCGGCGCGAAATCTCCAGCACCAGTTCACGCGCCAGCGTCAGCTTGTCGGCACGCGGCAGCTCGCGTTCACCCAAGGCGTCCACCAGCACCAGCATGTTGTCGTCACGGCCAAAGGTGGCCGGGCCGATGTTGCCGACGATCAGCGGCACGCCCTTGCGCACGAGCTTGTCGCGGGCGTGGCGCACGAGGTCGTGGCTCTCGGCGGCGAAGCCCACGCACCAGGGGCGCTGGGCGGCGGGCAAGCGCGCCACGGTGGCCAGGATGTCGGGGTTTTCGATCAGCAACAGCGGCGGCGGCTGGCCGCTGCCGTCCTTCTTGATTTTCTGGCCGGTGGTGAGCGCCGGGCGCCAATCCGCGACGGCAGCGGTGGCCACGAAGACATCGTGCAAGGCGGCAAGCGGCAGCACCGCGTCGAACATCTGCTGCGCGCTTTGCACGTCGATGCGGCGCACGCCGCGCGGTGTCTCCAGGTGTACCGGCCCGGCCACCAGCGTGACCTGCGCGCCAGCGGGGGGGGGGGCCCGCGCGACCGCAAACCCCATCTTGCCGCTGGAGAGATTGGTGATGCCGCGCACCGGGTCGATGGCCTCGAAAGTGGGCCCGGCCGTCACCAGCACCGAACGGCCAGCCAGCCACTTGGGCTGGAAGAAGGCGATCAGCTCGTCACGCAGTTCGGTGGCTTCCAGCATGCGGCCATCGCCGACTTCGCCGCACGCCTGGTCACCCGCCGCCGGGCCGAGCACGGTGGCGCCGTCCGCCTTGATCTGTGCCACGTTGCGCTGCGTGGCGGCATGGGCCCACATCTCGCGGTTCATCGCCGGCGCCACCAACAGCGGGCAAGTCTCGATGGGCCGCGCCAGGCAGAGCAGGCTCAACAGCTCGTCGGCGCGGCCTTGCGCCAGCTTGGCGATGAAGTCGGCACTGGCCGGTGCGACCACGATGGCCTGTGCTTCGCGCGACAGGTTGATGTGTGCCATGTTGTTGGGCTCGCGCGCGTCCCACTGGCTCAAGGCCACCGGGCGGCCGCTGAGCGCCTGCATCGTCACCGGCGTGATGAACTGCGTCGCCGCATCCGTCATCACGACCTGCACCGTGGCACCGGCCTTGATGAGCTCGCGCACGAGCTCGGCGCTCTTGTAGCAGGCGACACCGCCCGACAAGCCGACGACGATGTGTTTGCCGAGCAGGGCAACGGGTGCAGACATGGCGCGCAACTCTAGCAGGGGCATGCCGCCAGGCCCTCGCCTTCGGCTGCCGCGAACTGGCGCGAGAAACAAACAGGCCGCTGTGCAATCACAGCCGCGCGTCGCCCGCGCCGTGGCACTTCTTGAACTTCTTGCCGCTGCCGCAATGGCAGGGGTCGTTGCGGCCCGGTGTGGGCTGCACACGCCGCGTGGCGGGCTTGGGCGCATGGTCGGTCCAGAACACACGCAGCTCCTGCGCCGACCAGCAGGCTTCGGCCACCAGTTCATCGCGCGTCGGTTCGCCTTTGGGGTAGTAGGTGGCGAGGTGCTCGCGGTACTCGGGGCTGCCGGGCGGGATCAGCAGCGCAGCGATCTGGCCCAGCAGTGTGGCCATCAGCTCCAAGGCGGCAGGCTCTTTTGCCGCGTACCAGATCTCGGGGAAGCGCTCCACCACTTCCAGGAAGCCATGCGCCCACACGGCGCCGGTGTGCATCGTGGCGGCGTCTTCGGCTGGCACGCCTTCTTCACGCACCAGGCGTTCGCGGTCGGCCTCGGTCCACTGGGCGATCAGCGGGTTCAGGCGCAGCACCTGCGCATCGTTCATCAGCGCGGCGGGGTCTAGCTGCGCGCACAGCACCTTCAGCCGCAGCTCCAGGCTGCGCCGCGCCGGATCGGCGCTGGGCGGGTCGGCAAAGGCGCGGCTGAAGGTGTCGCCCAACATCGCCAGCAGCCAGTCGTCCGCCGCAGGCAGGCTTGGCCCGGCGGCCAGCGCAGCCAGGAAGCCATCGACCCATTCAAAAGAGATTTCGGGGTCGAAGCCGGCCAGGATTTCGCAGGTGGCGTCAAAGGCCGCCGTCTCGGCCGCGCTGCTCTGGCGCACGCCGCTCAGGGTTTCGATCATCGTTTCAGGCTCCAGGTGTCTTGCACAAACTGCTCCAGGCGCAGCGCTGCGGCGGCGCGGGCGGCGGGCTCGGCACCCACGTGTACACCCTGGCCCGGATGGACGCCACCCGGCACGTCGCGCCGCAAGCGCAGCGGCGCGGTGCCGTCAAAGCCATGGTAGGCATCGGCATAACTTTCCCATTGCACGGCAGGGACGGTGGGCGACGACTTGGCGCCGTTCGACAGCGCCTTGCAGGGCGTTGCCGGTGTCCAGTCGTCCAGCTCAGCCAGCAGCATCAGGAGCGGCGCGGTGGGCTCGAAGCCGCGCTGCAGTTCCGCCTCGCAGCCTGGGTAGAAAGCCACCGCCAGGCTGGGTTGCACCGGTGCGGCCGCCACTTCAGGGTGGCGCCGGTTCAGCGCTGCCAGCACGGTGCTGCCACCGTTGGACCAGCCCAGCAGGCCCAGCCGCTGGCGGTCCACACCCGGTTGCGCAGCCAGCCACTGCAGCGTGCCGAACGCGTCGCGCCGCCGCTGCAATTGGGTCACGCGGCGCTGGCCCACGCGCTGTGTACACAGCTCAATCTCGCCGCGCGGCGTGAAGGAATCGGTGACCAGCACATGGATGCCCATCGCGTTCAGGCGCGCGGCCAGTTCGGTGTAGCGCGCCGCCACTCGGCCACGGCCGTCAAAGGCCCCGCCACAGCCGTGCATCAGCACCATGGCGGGTGCGGGTGCGGGTGCGGGTGCGGGTGCGGGCGCTGCGCCTGCAGCCACAAACCAAAATCCCGGCAGCACCACGGCGGTGCCACCGGGTGCATCGAGACTGGGCACCTGCACGGCCTGCGCGGCCGGTGCCTGCGCCTGTGCTTGCGCCTGTGCCTGCGCCTGTGCCTGCACGACTGCGACGCCTGCCAGCAGCGCGCCAGCAAACGCTGACCGGGCCAGCCGAGCCAGCCCAGCCGACCTCAAGCGCCAGGCCATGCCAGCTGCGGCGGTTGCGGGTGCAGGCGCGCCATCGCGTACACGTCGCGGTAGCGGCCCTGGCGCAGCGCGTAGCCGACGTGCGTGCCCTCATGGCGAAAACCAAAGCGCTGGTAGAGCGCGATTGCGCCCGCGTTGTCGGTGAACACGGTGAGCTCGATGCGCAGGATCTGCGCCCAGCCGTCGGCATAGTCGCAGGCCGCCTGCATCAGCGCGCTGCCCGCGCCCTGGCGCTGGCAGGCCGTATCGACGCTGATGCCCAGACCGGCGACATGGCGGCGGCGGATCTGCGCGGCCGGGTGCAGGCCCAGGCTGCCGAGCACCTGTGCGCCGCGTTCGGCCACCAGCAGGACGGCGGTGCTTGCCGGGGCCGCAAATTCTTCGAGTCGCGCGCGCCACATCGCCTCGCTGGGGTAGGGCAGCTGCATCAGGTTGGCGAAGACCTCGGCGTCGCCCATCACCCGCGCCAGGTCGGCGGCGTCGGCAGGGCGCGCGCGGCGCACGGTGATGGGGACTTGGGTCATGGCATCGGCGTGGTGTGGGCACAACTGCGCCAGTGTCCCACGGCGCCGGTGTCATGAAACCGGCACGGCCCGAGCGGATCATCCGGGGTATGCATCTTGCGCTGCATCACGGCAAAGGGGCTTCGTCAAGCCGGATAACTTCGGACGCAAAACCGCAGCCGGGCGCACGCCGGCGGGCCTGCATGGCTGCACACTTTGCAGTCTGGCTGACGTGCCCCGCGCCGGGTCGAACCAACACATTGAGGACGAACGATATGCATCGCGACGATTGGCTTGGTTTTTCAAGGACCGCCGTGGCGGTGGCCGTGGCGGTGGTGGCCGCAACGGCAGCCATGCCGGCACTGGCGCAGAACACCACCGCCGCCGTCAATGGCGTCGTCATCGGTGCTGACGGCAAGCCCGTGGCAGGTGCTGTGGTGACCATCGTTCACGTCGAGTCAGGCTCCACCAACACGGCCACGACCGATGCCGAGGGCCGCTACGCCGCCCGCGGCTTGCGCGCAGGCGGGCCGTTCACCATCACGGTCAGCAAGGGCGGCCTGGCCGACAAGCGCGACGGTGTGTTCCTGGCGCTGGCGGAAACGTTGACCCTCGACGCCCAATTGGGTGCGGCGACGCAGACCGTGGTCGTCACCGGGCGCGGTATCTCCGAGCGCTTCAACCGCGGCAACATGGGTGCCGGCACCAGCATCGGCAGCCGTGAACTGGGCGCCTACGCCTCGGTGCAGCGCAACTTGCAGGACTACGCGCGCGCCGACCCGCGCCTGAGCCAGACCGACAAGGAACGCGGCGAGATTTCCGCCGCCGGCCAGAACACGCGCTACAACTCGATCACCATCGACGGCGTCACCACCAACGACACCTTTGGCCTGGAAGCCAACAACCTGCCCACCA
>JANNGN010000249.1:0-7828 GCA_031403895.1 Rubrivivax sp.
TGATCTTCCGCACCATCACCGCGCTGCAGACTTTCGACATCCCCTACACGATGACCAAGGGCGGCCCCGGCAACAGCACCGAAACGCTGGCCATGCTGATCCACAAGACCACTATCGACTACCTGGACGTGGGCTACGGCAGCACGCTGGCGGTGTGCATGTTTGTGCTGGCGATGGCGATCACGGCGGTGTACCTGCGGCGCGTGGGGCAGAGCGCATGACGATGTTGGAACCCCGCATGCTGCGCTTCATCGCCGCCGCCATCGTGGTGCTGAACGGTTTCTTCCCGGCGCTGTGGATCCTGCTCACGTCGCTGAAGACCGAGGCCGAACTGGTGGCCAAACCCATCAGCTACTGGCCGCACAACCCCACGCTGCACAACTACGTGCAGGCCTTCACCGACCAGCCCTTGCTGCGTTACCTCTACAACAGTGCGATGGTGGCGGTGGGCTCCACGGTGCTGTCGCTGTTCGTCGCGGCACTCGCGGCCTATGCCATCGCAAGGCTGAACCTGAAGCGGCGCCAACTCATCCTCACCTGCATCGTGGCGAGTTCGATGTTCCCGCTGGTGACGCTGCTCGTGCCCATCTTCGAAACCATGCGCACGCTCGGCCTGCTCAACACCTACATGGCACTGATCATCCCGTACACGGTGCTGAACCTGCCGGTATGCACGCTGGTGCTGGTGAGCTTCTTCCAGAGCATTCCGAGGGACCTGGAAAACGCCGCCATGATCGACGGCTGCACGCGCCTGGGGGCGCTGTGGCGTGTGGTGCTGCCGCTGGCCGCACCGGGGGTGTTCACGGCCGGCATCCTGGCTTTCGTCAACGCCTGGGACGAATTCCTGCTGGCGCTGTCGCTCAATTCAAGCGCCAGCATGCGCACGCTGCCGGTGGGCATCACGCTGTACCAGGGCGAGTTTTCCTTTCCGTGGCCGATCATCTCGGCCGCACTCATCGTCGCCATCGTGCCGATTGCCGTGCTCATCGCGCTGTTCCAGGAACGAGTCGTGGGCGGGTTGACGCAGGGCGGCCTCAAAGGCTGAAAACATGATTCGCTACGGACTCATCGGATGCGGCAGCATGGGCCGTGAACACATCGAGAACCTGCTGGCCATGGGGGGTGTTCAGGTCACGGCACTGGCCGACCCGCATGCGCCCAGCCGTGACGCCGCGATAGCGCTGTGCCGCGACAAGCCGCAGGTCTTTGAGCACCATGAAGAGTTGCTGAACAGCAGCCTGTGTGACGCCGTCGTCATCGCCACACCCAACTTCACGCACGCTGCCATGATGCGTTCGGCGCTGGCGACGGACCTGCACATCCTGATCGAAAAGCCGCTCGTCACGCGCATCGAGGACGGGCTGGACTTGATCCACCGCGCTGCAGGCCGCAATGGCATCGTCTGGGTCGCGCAGGAATACCGCTACATGCCGCCGGTGGCCGAGATGATCCGCATTGCGCATGAAGGCGGCGTGGGGCGCATCCAGCAGGTGGGCATTCGCGAGCACCGCGAACCGTTCTATCCGAAGGTGGGCGACTGGAACCGCTTCAGCGCCAATACCGGCGGCACGCTGGTTGAGAAGTGCTGCCACTACTTCAACCTGATGGACCACATCCTGCGTGAGCAGCCGTTGCGCGTGTTTGCCAGCGGCGGCCAGCGCGTGAACCATCTGGACGAGCGCTATGGCGGACAGCGTCCGGACATCCTGGACAGCGCCTATGTCGTGGTCGAATATCCAAGCGGCGCGCGTGCCATGCTCGACCTGTGCATGTTTGCCGAGAACACGACCGACAACGAACACATCACCGTCGTTGGCGACGAAGGCAAGCTCGAAAGCCTGCTGCCGAGCCTGACGCTGCGCCACGGCCGGCGCGAAGACTGGGGCAAGCGCGAAGCGTGGGGCCAGCCGTCCGGCACCGGCAAGGGCGTGAACGTGCGGCGGGTGTGGGACACGAACATCAAGTACGCGGGCCAGCACTTTGGCGCCAGCTACATCGAACACCAGCGCTTTGCAGCCGCCATCCGTGAGGGCCGGCCAGCCGAGATCGGACTTGAAGAGGGCTTGCGCGCAGTGGCCACGGGCCTGGCGGCGCACAAGAGCATCGACGAAGGGCGCATGGTGCGCCTGGATGAAGTGCTGCCTGCGGGATGGTGAGGCAGCCATGAGCCGCCGGGCCGCTCCCAAGACGAATACCGCAGTGCGAAGCACGGAGGTTGCATGATGAACTACGCCACCTACCCGTCATTGCGCGACCGCGTGGTCTTCATCTCGGGCGGCAGCTCGGGCATCGGCGCCGAGCTGGTGCGCGCCTTTGCGCAGCAGGGCGCACGCGTGGCCTTCTGCGGCACCCGGCCCGAAGGCGGCCAGGCGCTAACCGCCGAAATCACCGCAGCCGGCGCGCCGGCGCCCTGGTACGCCGCCTGCGATGTGCGCGATGCACACGCCTACCAGGCGCTGCTGAAGCGCGCCATCGATGAACTCGGCCCGATCCGCGTGCTCGTCAACAACGCCGGCCGCGACGACCGCCATGCGATGGAGGATGTGACGCCGGAAATGTGGGACGGACACCTGGCGCTGAACCTCAAGCACTATTTCTTCGCCATCCAGGCAGTAGTGCCGGCGATGGCTGCGGCCGGTGGCGGCAGCGTCATCAACATGGGTAGCGTGAGCTGGATGCGTGGGCGGCCGAATCTCGTCGGCTACACGACGGCCAAGGCCGGCATCCTGGGCCTCACACGCACGCTGGCGCGCGAGTTGGGGCCACGCCAGATTCGCGTTAACGCGCTGGTGCCGGGTGCCATCGTCACGGCGCGGCAGAACGCACTGCACCGCGACCCCGTCGCCGACCAGCAGTTCCTGGACGCGCAGTGTTTGAAGATCCGCCTCGACCCCGGCCACGTCGCACGGCCCACGCTGTTCCTGGCCGCCGACGACAGCAACGGCATGACCGGCCAGCATGTGCTGGTGGACGCGGGCATCGCACAGCAGTCGGTCATCACTTGAGGGCCTCTCGGAGCCCAGCGTGCTCAGAAGTCGTAGCGCACATTCACCCCGAAATAGCGCTTGTCATCGCGCGGTACATAACGGTTGATGTGGTTGCCTGAGTTCTGGATGAAAGTAGCGTAGGACTGGTCGCCCAGGTTCTTGCCCAAGAGCGCCACGCGCCAGCCGGCGGTGCTTTGCAGCCCAATGGTGGCGTTGACGATGGTGTAGCCCGGCTGCACCGAATCGGGCTGCTGCTGGAGGTCGAAGTTGGTGCTGCTCTGGCGGTTGGCGTCAATGCCGAAGTCCAGCGTCAGGTTGCCCGCCAGCGGCTGCGTGTACTTGGCGCGCAGGCTGCCCTTCCAGTCGGGCGAGAAGGGCAGTGGCTTGCCGTTGATGTCGCAACTGGCGGCGGCGCCCACAGGGCAATTGAAGCGTTGCACGCGGGCCTCGATGTTGGCCAGGTTGAAGCTCAAGGTCAGCTGCTGCGTGACGCGCGCCGTGAGATCCATCTCAACGCCCGATGTCGTCACGTCGCCGGCGTTGACGAGCCGCGTCACGATGACGCCGTTGACGAGGTCGGGCACATTGGCCTGGTAGCCCGAGTAGTTGGTCTTGAAGACGGCCAGGTTCAGCCGCATGCGGCCGTCCCACAGCGTGGTCTTCAGGCCTGCTTCCAGTGACCTGGACTTCTCCGGCGCCAGCACGTTGTCCTGCGTCGGCGTCATGTTGAAGAAGACGTTGTAGGCCGGGCCCTTGTAGCCGCGCGACACGGTGATGTAGCCCATCACGTCCTTGTTGATGTCGAACTGCGGGCCGATGCGGCCTGAGAAGGCACTTTCGCTGGTGGCGCCGTCCACGCGTGCCCGCGTCGCACCCACGCCCGGCGCTGCGGCGCTGGAAACACGGCCGTGGTAGTAAGAGAGGTCGTCGTTCGTGTAACGCAGGCCAGCGAGGGCGCGGAAGTCGGGCAGGAAGTTGAAGGTGCCTTCACCGAAGAGTGACGCGCTCTTGCTCTGCACGCCGTAGTTGGCCACGCCGTTGTTGGCCACCGTGGTGGCGGCCGTGCAAGGCACCAGGCCGTTCGGCAGCGCGGGGTCGGTGGACGCCGGGCAGTTGGACACGTCGCGCCGGTACTGCTCGTCGTTCTTGCCCTTGAGGTAGAACACACCCGCCACGTATTCGGCGAAGCCGCGTTGCGTGGACGCGATGCGCAGTTCTTGCGATGTCTGGCTGAAATCGAGCGTGCCGCGGTCGGCGGTGCGGTTGAAGCCGCGGTACAGCGCGCCCAGGCGGTCCTGGTCCTGGAACTGTTCGTTGCGCCATTTGCGCAGCGCCGTGATGCTCGTCACCTGGTGGCTGCCCAGGGTCCAGTCGACCTGGGCCGAGAAACCCTCGTTGGTGTCGGACACCCGCGTCTTCATCTCGCTGTTGATCTGGCGGTTGGTGGGGGATGGCACCACCGGCGCCACGGCAAGGCCGAAGTTGGGGTTGGCAGTGACGGCCAGGCTCGGGTACGCAGTGACGTTGGTGCTGTAGGCCACGCCTGTGGGCGGCGTGTCATCGGCCTGCGTGCGGTCGGCGATGAGCACGATCTTCAGCGCCTTGCTCGGCGTGATGTCGAGCCGCCCGCGCACGCCCTTGCGGTCGTAGCCGTTGACGGTGCTGCCGTCGAACACGTTCGTCACGTTGCCGTCGTACTTGCCGGCCATGGCGGACAGGCTGGCGCGCAGCAGGTCCTTGGCGAGTTCGCCCGACACGCCCAGCCGGATGCGTTTCTCGCCACCCTGGAACAGGGCCAGGTCGGCGTAGCCGCCGAATTCCCGGCCCGGTGCGCGCGTCACGATGTTGATGACCCCGGCCGATGCGTTTTTGCCGAACAGCGTGCCCTGCGGCCCGCGCAGCACCTCAATGCGGTCGATCTCCACCAGGTCCAGCGTGGCCTGGCCGGGGCGCGCTGTCACCACGCCGTCGAGCACGGTCGACACGGTGGGTTCGACGCCCGGCGATGTGCTGATGGTGCCCACGCCGCGGATGAAGAGCGCGGCGTCCTTGTTCGACGCGTTGGTGCGGAAGTTGACGGTGGGCACCTGGGCGCTGATGGCTTCCAGGTTGTTGAGGTTGGACTCTTCCAGCGCCGTGCCGCTGATGACGGAAATCGCAATCGGCGTTGCCTGCAATGGCTGGATGCGCTTGGTGGCGGTGATGGTGATCGTCTCGACCTTGCCATCGTCGGGCTTGGCGGCTTGCTGCGCCAGGGCCGGCAAGGCCACCGGCAACGCGGCCAGAAGGGCTGCGGCCAGGGGCAGGCGTCGCAGGGCGGAGGGGAACGGATTGCGGGTTTGTTTCATGTCGTCTCCTGGGCGGGCGGTGCCGTCGATCGCGGCTTGGGCGGGGGTGAAACACCATCCTGTTAGCGCTAACAAGACCTACCCGGACGGTAGCACTGGCTCTGTCTGACGCGAACTGCGGCAAACCCGGGGCATGCGGTGGCGGCACAACGGCTGCTCGGGGTTGACGCTGCCAGCGAGGGCAACCCTCGCAGGCCAGTGCATGTGCATGATCGGCTTGGGGGCAGCGAGGCAGCGAGGCCAAACTCTGGCTCGAGCCTTATGGCAAGCTGGCAGGCTGTTGGCGGCCTCAGCCGAGGAGCGATTGCACTTTGAACTGGGTCCGCGCGGAATTCACTGGGACACGCTGGACGACGACATCTGGATCGACAGTCTGCTGGCTGGGCATGGTGAACTCACACACGGCCGCGCTGCGACCACGGCCTGAGAGCTGACCCTCCCCTTTTGGATCAGCAGACTCAGCGCGCGATGTCACCCAGGCACAGGTACTTGACCTCGACGTAATCCTCAATGCCCTGCCGCGCCCCTTCGCGCCCGAGGCCGCTTTGCTTGATGCCGCCAAAGGGCACTTCGGCGGTGGAGATGAGGCCGGTGTTGACGCCCACCATGCCGTATTCCAGCGCTTCGCCGACGCGGAAGACGCGGCCGATGTCGCGGCTGTAGAAGTAGCTGGCCAGGCCAAATTCAGTCGCGTTGGCCAGGGTGATGACTTCGGCTTCGGTCTCGAACCTGAACACCGGCGCCACCGGGCCGAAGGTTTCTTCCTTCGCGCACAGCATCTCGCCGGTGACGTCGGCCAGCACCGTGGGCGTGTAGAAGCGCGCGCCAACCTTGTTGCCGCCCACCACCACGCGCGCGCCCTTGGCCAGCGCATCGGCGACGTGGCTTTCAACTTTCAGAATCGCTGCGTCATCAATCAGCGGGCCCTGCTGCACACCGGGCTCAAATCCATTCCCGAGCTTGATGCCACTCGCTTTGGCGGCCAGCTTTTCGACAAAGCTGTCGTACACACCAGCCTGCACATAGAGCCGGTTGGCGCAGACGCAGGTCTGGCCGGCGTTGCGGTATTTGCTGACCATCGCACCTTCGACGGCGCTGTCGATGTCGGCGTCGTCGAAGACGATGAAAGGCGCGTTGCCGCCGAGTTCCAGGCTGATCTTCTTGATCGTGCTGGCGCACTGGCGCGCCAGAATGCGGCCGACCTCGGTGCTGCCGGTGAAGGACAGGTGGCGCACCACGTCACTGCTGCACAGCACCTTGCCGATCTCGATGCTGTTGTCGCTGTCGGCGCACAGCACGTTCAGCACGCCGGCCGGCATGCCGGCGCGTTGTGCCAGTTCAGCCAGGGCCAGCGCGCACAGTGGCGTCTGCTCGGCTGGCTTGATGATGACGGGGCAGCCTGCGGCCAATGCGGGTGCCACCTTGCGCGTGATCATCGCGATCGGAAAGTTCCACGGCGTGATGGCCGCGCAGACGCCGACGGGCTGCTTGATGACGAGGTAGCGCTTGTTGTTGTCGGTGGTGGGAATGACTTCACCGTAGATGCGTTTGGACTCTTCGGCAAACCACTCGATGAAGCTGGCGCCGTAGCCCACTTCGCCGCGTGCTTCAGCCAGCGGCTTGCCCTGCTCGGCGGTCATGATGCGGGCCAGGTCGTCTGCATGTTGATGCAACAGCGTGAACCACTTCATCAGGATGGCGCCGCGTTCCTTGGCGGTCTTGGCGCGCCACGCCGGCCACGCCTTTTCAGCGGCCGAAATGGCGGCCGCCGCGTCGATGGCACCGAGGTTGGCCACCTGCGCCAGCGTCAGGCCCGTGGCGGGGTCGATGACCGCGAAGCGCGTGTTGCCGGACTGGCCGGCGGTCCAGGCGCCGTTGATCAGCGCGTCGGTCTTCAGCAGGCCCGGGTCGGCCAACGTCGCCAGGGGTGAAGTCTTCATGTCCATCGGTGGTGCTCCTTCTTGCGCGCACTCTAACCCGGTCAGCTGCCGTTAGCGGGGTTGTGCGGCGGGTGGCGCAGCAGCTGGCCGCGTCGGCGGCCCGCAGCGGCAGGCGCTGCATAGAATCCAACCTTTCGCGCGCGTGCTGAAGCCCTTCAGGCACGGGCCGCGCGGACCCCCAAACCCGAGCTGCCTGCGCCTGCCCATGAATGCCTCCGACATCCGCTCCACGTTCCTGAAGTTCTTCGAATCCAAGGGCCACCAGATTGTCGCCAGCAGCCCCGTGGTGCCGGGTGACGACCCGACGCTGCTGTTCACCAACGCCGGCATGAACCAGTTCAAGGACGTGTTCCTGGGCTTCGACAAGCGGCCCTACAGCCGCGCCGCCACGAGCCAGAAATGCATCCGCGCGGGCGGCAAGCACAACGACCTGGAAAACGTCGGCTACACCGCGCGCCACCACACCTTCTTCGAGATGCTCGGAAACTTCAGCTTCGGCGACTACTTCAAGCACGACGCCATCCAGTACGCCTGGGAGCTGCTGACGGTGTAC
>JANNGN010000250.1:0-3824 GCA_031403895.1 Rubrivivax sp.
GTCTTTGGCGATGGCGCTGTAGTCGCCGCTGGCGCCTTGCAGGTAGGCCTGCAACTGGCGCACGCTGCCGCCGGTGTTGCCAGCGGCGATGGCCCGGTTCAGCCACTCGCTGGCCTTGCCGTTGTTGCGCTGCTGGGCGTAGGCCGAAGCCAGTTGTTCGGCCACCTGGCCGGCTTCATTGCCACCGACGCGGCCGTGGACGCTTTCCAGTGCCTGGATGGCGGTGGCCGCGTCGCCGGCGCGCTGGGCGGCTGCGGCCTTCATGCGGTCGATGGTGAGCTGCTCGGCCGCGTTCTTGCCAGCCACGGCTTCGGCCTCACGCACCTTGGCCAGCGCTTCCCGGGCCTTGCCGGCCTTGAGCAGTTCGCTGGCCTGCTGCAGCGGTTTGCCGACCTCAGGGCGCAAGCCCTGGGCGTGTGCCAGGGTCAGGCTGCCGACGATCAAGGCGACCAGCGCGGCAGCCTTTGCGGTGTGGGTCAGGTCACGCAGGGTCTTCATGGTTCGGCAGGGTACTTCCGCTTGGGACTAGCAGTCCGTTTCACCAAAGGCGTTGCGAAAAGAAATCGATGGATTTTTTCGCCAGGCTAGGCGCAGACCCGCAGTCGCACTGCCAGTGCGGCAAGGGGATGCAACGACGCATGGCGGAAAAAGACGCGATTTCATGCAGTGGCTTTGGTGAAACGGACTGCTAGAGGAATTGCTCGTTGCCGACGATGCCGATCTTGGTCACCCCCAGCCGCTGTGCGGTGGCCATGATCATGGCCACATGCTTGTACACAACGAGTTTGTTGGGCCGCAGGTGGACCTCGGCCTGGTCGGGCATGGCCGCCACGCTGGCCAGGCGGGTTTCAATGGCCGCGCGGTCGCCAGGCGGGATGACCTCGCCGTTCCAGCTGATGGTGCCGTCGAAGTCAACGTCGATACGAATCACTTCCGGCGGATTGGGCGGCGGCGCGGCGTTGTTGGGCACCGGCATGTTCATCTTCACGGCGTGGGTCTGGATCGGGATCGTGATGATGAACATGATCAGCAGCACCAGCATCACGTCGATCAGCGGCGTGGTGTTGATGTCCATCATCACCTCGGGGTCGTCATCACTTCCGGCAGGACCGACATTCATTGACATGGGGAGGTGTCCTTAGTTGGCGCGCGTGGCGCCGCCAGCGGGGGGTTCGGTGATGAAACCGACCTTGAAGATGCCGGCGCGCTGGCAGGCCACGACAACGCGGCCGACGGATTCGTAGCGCACTTCGGAGTCGCCGCGGATGTGTACTTCGGGCTGCGGCTCTTTCACCGATTCCAGCTTCAGGCGCGCCACCAGGGCTTCGGTGTCGGGCATGCGCTCCAGGCCCCAATAGACCTCGCCGTCGCGGTTGACGGCGATCACGATGTTCTCGGGCTTGGTCAGCGTGGGCAGGTTGCGTTCCTTGGGCAGCTCGAGCTTGATCGTCTGCGTGACCACCGGAATCGTGATCAGGAAGATGATCAGCAGCACCAGCATCACGTCCACCAGCGGCGTGGTGTTGATGGTGTTGTTGAGCTCGGGCTCGCCGTCTTCCGACGCTGAGCCGACGTTCATGGACATGGTGCGGGCTCCCGGCGGTGGCTGCGGTTGCGGGCGTGGCCGGCAGTCAACGCTTGCCCGCGATGAGCACGTTGTGCAGGTCACCGGCGAATGCCTTGGTCTGGTCCATCACCGACTTGTTGCGGCGCAGGAGCCAGTTGTAGCCCATCACCGCAGGCACCGCCACGGCCAGGCCGATGGCGGTCATGATGAGTGACTCACCCACCGGGCCGGCCACCTTGTCGATCGAGGCCTGGCCGCTGATGCCGATCTTGACGAGCGCGTTGTAGATGCCCCAGACGGTGCCGAACAGGCCCACAAACGGTGCCGTGGAACCCACGGTGGCAAGGATCGCCATGCCGTCCTGCAGGCGGTTCTGGATGTTGCCCACCGAGCGGTCCACCGACATGCTGATCCAGGTGTGCTTGTCGATGCTCTCGACCATCGTGCCTTCGTGGTGTTCGCTTGCTTTCACGCCCTGTTCGGCAATGAAGCGGAAGGCCGAGCCTTCTTCCAGTGCGCCGACACCGGCCTTCACCGAACTGGCCTTCCAGAAGGTGTCGGCCGAGGCCTTCGCGCTCTTCAGCATCGAGCGCTGCTCGATGAGTTTGGTGAAGATCACGTACCAGCTCGCCATCGACATGATGGTCAGAATGATGAGTGTGGTGTGCGCCACCGCGTCGCCCTGCGTCCACAGGGCTTTCAGGCCGTAGGGGTTGTCCACCGCTTCTTCGGTGATGACGCCGGGCTTTGGTGCGGGTGCGGTAGCGGTGGCCGGTGTCGGCGTCGGTGTCGGCGTCGGCGCGGCGGCAGCGGCCGGCTCGGAGGCTGCTTGCGCCAGGACCTGCAGCGGCATGCTGAGGCTCAGCACAGCCAACAACGCTGCCAGTGACTTGGAAGCCCAAGGACGGGCGGCGATGGTTTGGTTCATAGACATGTGGACTCCAGAGGGAACAGGCGCGCGCGGCCGGGGCCGCACGCATGCGGAACATCAGTTGGCAAGCTTCCAGACGTAGTCAACTTCGAACGACGCGCCCACTGGGCGGCCGTTTTCGTCGGCACCGGCCTTGAACACACACTCGCTCAGCTTGGACAGCGCCACGCGGTCCAGCATCTTGTGTTCGCGCGTCGAACCCGCCGAGCGCACCACCTCGGCGCCGGCAAGCTTGCCGTCGGCACCGACATTGAAGCGGATCTTGGTGGTGCCAGTGGCTTCAGAACGCTGCGCCGCCGGTGGGTAGTCGTCACCCGTGGGTGCGCAGGCTTGCACGTTCGAGATGACCGGTCGCGCTGCCACGCGCGGTGCCACCGGTGCCGGTGCCGGTGCCGGCGGCGCGATGATGGGCGCGGGCGGCGGCGCCGGTGTGAAGGGTGCCGGCGGCGGCGCCACCGTGGTTGTCGTGATGGTCGGCGCCGGTGTCGGCGGCGGGTTCACGTTGACCTCGGGCGGCGGCACGAACGATGGTGGCGGCGGTGCGAACTTCGGCGGCGGCGGCAGGTTCTCGGGCGGCGGCGGCGGCGGCGGCTTCGTCTCTTCGATGATCTTGGTTTCGATCGGCGCCTTGATCACCTCGACCAGGCGCTGCGCCAGGCCGTTGAGCAAGCCCCATCCCAGCAGCAGGTGAAACGCCAGCACGACGCCGATGCCCACCACATGCTTGCCGGGATTGCGTTGTTGTTCGGCAAAGTCCAATCGTTCCTCCAGCCACCCTGCCAACACTTGGTCTGCTGCAAGGCGGTGCACTTATCTTGACCAAGGCCTCGTGAGCCGCCCCGGATCGATGCACCCGAGGCGCGCGACTATATCGCGAAGCCTTGGGCCGCCAACCCGGGGCATCACCCTAGGCAAACCGCCTCTGCGCGGTGGCCCGGAGTGAGTGTCGCATCGCAGCAAGTTCGGGGCCATGGCGGGCACTTAATCCTCGGATTTTCGGCTTGCCCACGACGCTGTTCAGTGCGCTTGCGCACAGTCGAGCAGGGTCTTCACGGCATGCTCCAGCGCGCCGCTGCCGTCACACGCGACGACCCGGCGCGAAGAAATCGAGCGCAACCACGTCAGCTGGCGTTTTGCGAGCTGCCGCGTCGCGGCGATAGCTTCGGCCTCGAAGCCGTGCGTGCTGCCCTGTTCCAGCGCCAACCAGGCCTGGCGATAGCCCACGCAGCGCATCGCCGGCAGGCCCGGGTGCAAGTCGCTGCGGCGGCGCAGGGCTTGCACCTCGGCCACGAAGCCAGCGTCCAGCATGACGGCAAAGCGTTGTGC
>JANNGN010000251.1:0-5885 GCA_031403895.1 Rubrivivax sp.
GCGGTGCCGAGCAGGATGCCGCCGACCATGGCGATGAGCGTGAGCTGGACGCTGAAGATCAGGCCTTTCAGCACGAAGCTGGAGACGACGGCCCAGCTTAGAAATGAGAAGTCGAGGTTCATCCTTTCCCCCCGATCATGCCGGGGACGCGGACTCGGTTTTCGATGAACAGCGCCACGCGGTTGACCGAAAAGGCAGAGACAAAATACAGCCCCGTGACGGCCAGGTACATCTCGATGTTGCGCGAGGTCTCTTCACCCGCCTGCATGGCAAACATCGTCAGTTCGGCAATGCTTACCGCAAAGGCCACCGACGAATTCTTGATGATGTTCATGCTCTCGCTGGTGAGCGGCGGGATGACGATGCGAAAGGCCATCGGCAAGAGCACGTAACGGTAGGTCTGTGGCAGCGTCAGCCCCACCGCCAGCCCCGCGTAGCGCTGGCCAGTCGGCAGGCTCTGGATGCCGGCCTTGACCTGCTCGGAGATGCGCGCCGAGGTGAAGAAGCCCAGCGCAAACACCACCAGGATGAAACTCGGGAACGCTTGCAGCGGCTTGAAGATCGAAGGCAGCACGTGGTACCAGAGGAAGATCTGCACCAGCAACGGGATGTTGCGGAAGATCTCGGTCCAGGCGTTGCCGATGAAGACCAGGCGCTTGTCGGGCGCGGTGCGCAAGATGCCCATCAGCGAACCCACGCTCAGCGCAACCACCAGCGCCAGCACGGCCACGCTCAGCGTCCAGCCCCAGGCCGACAGCAGCCAGTTCAGGTAGGTGATGTCGCCGCCGCTGCCGAAGCAGCTCTGGACCATGTCACCCGAAGTGGTCTCCTTGCAGAAGACCTGCCAATCCCATGTGGCCACGCGGCCCTCCCCTCATGCCCCTCGCGCAATGAACACGGGGCTGGCCGATAGGCCAGCCCCGGGGGGCGACTTACTTCTTCATGTAGTCCTCAACCGGCTTGTCGTTGGGGCTCGCCCAGGCCGCCTTGGTGGCGTCGCTGGCCGGCAGACCGACTCGCGTGTTGCTGGGCGGGATGGGCTGCACAAACCACTTGTCATAGGACTTGGCCATGTCGCCCGACTTGATCATGGCGACGATGCTGTCGTCCACCAGCTTCTTGAAGGCCGGATCGTCCTTGCGCATCATGATGGCGATGGGCTCCACCGACAGCACTTCACCGACGATGCGGTAGTCGGCCGGCGCCTTGCTCTTGGCAATGTTGCCGGCCAGGATCTGGCCGTCCATCACGAAGGCGTCGGCACGGCCGGTTTCCAACAGCAGGAAGCTGTCGGCGTGGTCCTTGCCAAAGACTTCCTTGAAGTCCACGCCAGCGCCGCGCTCATGTTTGCGCAGCAGTTGCACTGAGGTGGTGCCGGTGGTGGTGGCCACGTTCTTGCCGTTGAGCTGGCTGATGCCGGTGATGCCCGAACTCGCCTTCACCGCAATGCGCACTTCTTCGACAAAGGTGGTGACGGCGAAGCTCACGTCCTTCTGGCGCGTGGCGTTGTTGGTGGTGGAGCCGCACTCGATATCGACCGTGCCGTTCTGCACCAGCGGGATGCGGTTCTGCGACGTCACCGGCTGGTACTTGATGTCCATCTTGGCCAGGCCCAGGCGCTTTTGCACATCCGCCAGCACGCGCGAACAAACATCGACGTGAAAGCCCGCAAACTTGCCGTCGCCCAGGGTGTATGACAGCGCGCCGGACGATTCGCGCACACCCATCGTGGCGGCACCCGCTTCCTTGATCTTCGATAGCGTGTCGGCCTGCGCCGTGCCGCTGCCAAGCAGGGCCAGAGCGGCCAGGGTGAACAGAGATTTCTTCATGGGGATTCCTTCAGACAACGTCAGGCATGGGCTGGATCAGCCGACGATTCTAGAAAGCCGGCAGACCCGCCAGACCGAGAGTAAGCCCGCGCATCGCGGGCCACGACTTGAGGACCGGTGCAGCCGCCGAAAAGGCAAGTGCAGGGTCCGTGCCAGGGTAACGAACGGGCGCTGTTCACCGCCGACATGGGCGCGCAATGTAAGCGTGCCGTGCCAGTGCGGCCAATGCCGTTTAACGCTTCAGTCATACGCCAGGCGCATGCCGGACTAGGGTTCCCCCTGAGTGCCGAGGTAGTCCCACAAGGCCTGCACCGGCGCTTTGACATGCCGCGCGACTTCAGGCCTTTCGCGGTAGATGCGCACCTCCATCGTCAGATCGAGCGCGCTGCTGCCGGCGGCGGACACCAGGCGGCGCGCCTTCAGTTCTTTCTTTACCGAACTGTGCGGCAGGAAGGCCAGGCCGTGGCCTTCAAGTGCCATCGCCTTCAGGCCCTCGGCCATGTCGGTCTCGAAGATCGGCTCCAGGTGCAGCGGCTCGCCAGGCTGCTTGAGGATGGCCTCCACCATGCGCGCCATGTAGGCGCCTGACGCATAGCTGAGAAAGGGCACGCGGTCGCCCGCGCGGCCGGGCAGGCGGAACAGCGGCTGGCCGTCGGGCCCGGCCTTGGCGTAGGGCGCCAGCGTTTCGCTCGACAGCGGCAGCATCTCGTAGCGCTCGGCGCTCAGCGGCAGCGGCTGCGAAGGGTGGTGGTAGGCGATCAGCAGGTCGCAGCCGCCTTCGGTCAGGCGCATCACGGCGTCGTGTACGTTCAGCGCCGTCAGCCGCGTCTTCACAGCGCCAAAGTTCTGCCGCAGGTCCATCAGCCAGTGCGGGAAAAAGGTGAAGGCCAGCGTGTGCGGCACTGCAAATTCGATCATGTCCTGGCCGGCGGCCTGGTGGCTTCGCATCATGTTGCGCGTGGCCTGCAGCGCGTCCAGCATTTCCAGCGCCTGGCCGTGCAGCGTTTCGCCGGCGGGCGTCAGGCGCGTGGGGTAGGCCGAGCGGTCCACCAGGTCGATGCCGGCCCAGGCTTCCAGCGCCTGGATGCGGCGCGAAAACGCGGGCTGCGTGACGTGGCGCAACTGGGCTGAACGCGAAAAGCTGCGCGTCTCGGCCAGGCTCACAAAGTCTTCGAGCCATTTGGTTTCCATGGCGTGGCAGTGTATCGGCGGGGTGGCGGCGCGGCC
This sequence comes from Rubrivivax sp., assembly GCA_031403895.1. Classification (GTDB taxonomy): domain Bacteria; phylum Pseudomonadota; class Gammaproteobacteria; order Burkholderiales; family Burkholderiaceae_C; genus Rubrivivax. The sequence continues at coordinate 3,057 of JANNGN010000251.1, forward strand.
TTGGGGCCGGCCCTTGGCGCGCAACGCTGCTTGCACATGGACGCAACGCAGCCAACCGCACGCGGGCATTTGGGCACTAGCATTCGGCTCAATGTCAACCGCATGGAGTGCGCATGTCCCGCTTGCAGCAAGTTCTGATTTTCCTGGCCGTGCTTGGTGCCGCATCTGGCCCGGCGCTGGCCGCCAGTTCGGCATCGTCGGCCTCTTCCGATGGCTCTTCGGCTTCGGTCGGCAGCCTGTCAACGTCGATCGAAACGTCCAGCAACAGCTCCAAGGCCGACAAGGTGGCCGAGGGCGAGTACCGCATCATCGAAGTCGCGGTGGCCGACCAGCAGCCCGGCAAGCTGCGCTTGACGCTTCGGGCATTGAACCCGGCCGACGGCGAATTTGTGCTGACGCTGCCGCAGCAAGCCGTGCAGCAGGGCCGCCTGGCTGTTGGCGGCATGGTCACTGCGCGAGCGCATGCCTATGGCGTGCAGTTTGCCGCCGGCGCGCCGCGTGAGGCCTTCTTCCTGGTGCTGCAAGACGCCTGGTACGAAGAACTGCGGACCCGGGCCGTCACGCTCTGAAGCTGCGTTCAGGGCTGGCGGTTGCGGCGCTGGCCTGTGCCGCAGGCGCCTGCCATGCGGGTGCACAGGCGGGTGCATTCAGCGGCTCATTGCGCTACTGCGACAGCCCGCCCAAGCTCAGCGCCGCGCAGCAGGACAAGCTGCTGCGCGTGGGCGCCATCGTCAAGGCCGAACTCGAACGCTCGGGCGCGAGCGTGGCGCTGATTGCGCGCTCGGGCTTGAAGCTCGGCCTCTTCGGCATGCGCTATTCGCACGCCGGCCTGACGCTGAAAGCCAGCCCCGAGACGCGCTGGGCCGTGCGGCAGTTGTACTTTGCGTGTGAACAGCAACAGCCGCGATTGTTCGACCAGGGTCTGTCCGCGTTCTTGCTCGGCACCGATGAACCCACGCTCGGCTATATCTCGGTGCTGACATTGCCGCCCGCAGCGGCTGCTGCGCTGGAGCCGGTGGCGCTGGACAACGCGCGCGCGCTGGCGCTGCTGGGCGGCACCTACAGCGCCAATGCCTACGCCTTCGGCCTGCGCTACCAGAACTGCAACCAGTGGCTGGCCGAGTTGCTGGCCACGGCGTGGAGCCAATCCCGCTTTGGCGACGAGCCGCGCGCCGCTGCGCAAGGCTGGCTGAAGGCCGAGGGCTATGAAGCGGCCGTGTTCCAGCTGCCCGCGCGCCCTGTCCTGTGGCTCACCGGCTTGAGCCCCTGGCTGCAGCGTGACGACCATCCCGAAGCCGACCTGCGCCAGGCGCGCTTGCGCGTCAGCATGCCGGCGTCCATCGAGTCCTTCGTGCGCGACCGCGTGCCCGGGGCCGAGCGGCTGGAGTTCTGCCACACCGACAAGCATGTGGTGGTGCGGCGTGGCTGGCAGCCCATCGCCGAGGGCTGTGTGCCGGCGGCGCAGGACACGGTGATCGCGCTCGACTGAAGCGCGCTCAATGCCGCTGTTACCCGTCCTGCCCACTCTGCTGCAGCCGCCACATCTGCGCATAGCGCCCGTTGCGCGCCAGCAGCTCTGCATGCGGCCCGCGTTCCACCACACGGCCGGCTTCCAGCACCACGATTTCGTGCGCATCGACGACCGTGCTCAGCCGGTGCGCGATGACGAGCGCCGTCTTGCCCTGCGACACCGCGCGCAGCTCGGCCTGGATGGCGCGTTCATTGGCACTGTCCAGCGCCGAGGTGGCTTCGTCGAAGATCAGCACCGGCGGGTTCTTCAGCAGCGTGCGTGCAATCGCCACACGCTGCTTTTCACCGCCCGAGAGTTTGAGACCCCGCTCGCCCACCATCGTGTCGTAACCCAGCGGCGTGGCGCTGATGAAGTTGTGGATGTGCGCGGCCTTGGCGGCGTTTTCGACTTCCACGCGGCCGGCGCCGGGCTGTCCGTAGGCAATGTTGTATTCAACCGTGTCGTTGAACAGCACCGTGTCCTGCGGCACGATGCCGATGGCGCTGCGCAGGCTGGTCTGCGTCACGCTGCGCAGCTCTTGCCCGTCGATCGTGATGGCGCCGGCATTGATGTCGTAGAAGCGGTACAGCAACCGCGCCAGCGTGCTTTTTCCCGCGCCCGAAGGGCCGACGATGGCGACCGTCTTGCCCGGTGGGATGTCAAAGCTCACGTCGTGCAGGATCGGCCGGCTCGGGTCGTAGGCAAAGCTCACATGGTCGAAGCGCACGTGGCCCGCGCTCACCTGCAGTGGCAACGCCCCGGGCACGTCGTCCACCTCGCGGTTGCGTTCCAGCAGCGTGAACATCTTGTCCAGGTCGGTCAGCGACTGCTTGATCTCGCGGTAGATCACGCCCAGGAAGTTGAGCGGGATGTAGAGCTGGATCATGAAGGCGTTGACCATCACCAGGTCGCCCAGCGTCATGCGGCCGGCCACCACGCCCTCGGTGGCGCGCCACAGCATCTTCACCAGCGCGCTGGCGATGATCAGCTGCTGGCCGGTGTTGAGCAGGCTCAGCGTGCTCTGACTCTTGAGCGCAGCGCGGCGCAGCTTCTCCAGGTTCTCGTCGTAGCGCCGGGCCTCGAACTCCTCGTTGTTGAAGTACTTGACAGTTTCGTAGTTGAGCAGCGAGTCGATGGCCCGCGTGTGGGCCTTGGAGTCGAGCTCGTTCATCGTGCGGCGGAAGTTGGTCCGCCATTCGGTGACGCCGATGGTGTAGGCGATGTAGACGACCAGCGTGCCGAAGGTGATCAAAACGAACGTGGCTTCGTACTTGGCCAGCAGGACGCCGGTGACCAGTGCGATCTCGATCAGCGTGGGG
>JANNGN010000252.1:0-2432 GCA_031403895.1 Rubrivivax sp.
CGCTGGAAGTTTTGCGCCAGCGGCTGCGCACCGAAGGCATCGACTACGGGCGCTTTCGCGCCAACCTGCGCGACCAGATCATGATCGAGCGGCTGCGTGAGCGCGAGGTTTACAACCGCATCCGCATCAGCGAAGAAGCGATCGACAAGTTCATCGAAGAGCGCCGCCAGGCCGCCACGGTCGACGCCGAGACCAACATTGCGCAGATCCTCATCACAGTGCCCGAGGGCGCCGACCCGGCCTTGCTGGCCGCACGCCAGGCGCTGGCCGCAGCGGCGCTGGCGCGGGTGCAGGGGGGCGAGGCCTTCGACAAGGTGGCGGCCGAGATTTCTGAAGACGCCAACCGTGCCAAGGGCGGCGAAATCGGCCTGCGGCCCGCTTCGCGCCTGCCCGACATCTTTGTCGAGGCCACCAACATGCTGAAGCCGGGCGAGGTGGCACCGACGCTGTTGCGCTCGGGCGCAGGCTTTCACGTGCTCAAGCTCGTCGAACGCAAAGACGGTGGCGTGGGCCGCGTGACGCAGACCCGTGCGCGCCACGTGCTGCTGCGCACCTCGCAACAGCTCAACGCCGAGACCGCGTCGCGCCGGCTGGCTGAGTACAAGCGCCAGATCGAAACCGGCAGCAAGACTTTCGAGGACATTGCGCGTCAGTTCAGCGAAGACGGCAGCGCGGCCAGTGGTGGCGACCTGGGCTGGTCTGCGCCCGGCGTGATGGTGCCCGAGTTTGAGGCTGCGATGAACGAGCTGGCAATCGGTGGCCTGTCGGCGCCCGTGGTGTCGCGCTTTGGCGTACACCTGATCCAGGTGCTGGAACGGCGCGATGTGGCGCTTGAGCTCAAGCAGCTGCGCGAACAGGCGCGCAACGTGCTGCGCGAGCAGAAATTCGACCAGGCCTACCTCGACTGGACCAAGGAACTGCGCTCGCGCGCCTACGTCGAGTTGCGCGAGCCGCCGCAGTGACCGGTCGCGGCGCGGGCTGGGCGCCGGCCGAAGTTCATCACCGGCAGCACATCGCGAGGAAGCGTTTCGGCCAGCACTTTCTGGTTGACCATGGCGTCATCGACGGCATCGTGCGTGCGATCGATCCACAGCCTGGCCAGGCGCTGGTGGAAATCGGGCCAGGCCTGGGCGCCTTGACGCGGCCCTTGCTGCAACGCTGCGGCGCGCTGACCGTGATCGAACTCGACCGCGACCTTGCCGTGCGCCTGCGCCAGCAGCCGGGGCTCGAAGTCGTGCAAGCCGATGTGTTGAAGGTTGACTTCACGGCGTTGGCCGCCGGGCGCAAGCTGCGGGTGGTGGGCAACCTGCCGTACAACATCTCGACGCCGATCCTCTTCCACCTGCTGGACCACACCGCGCTGGTGCAGGACCAGCACTTCATGCTGCAAAAGGAAGTGGTCGAACGCATGGCCGCCGCGCCGGGCAGCAAGGCCTATGGCCGCTTGAGCGTGATGCTGCAGTGGCGCTACCAGATCGAGTCGGTGCTGGACGTGCCGCCCGAGGCCTTTGACCCGCCACCACGGGTGGATTCGGCCGTCGTGCGCATGGTGCCGCTGCCGCTGGACGCGACGGTGGATGCCGCGCGGCTGGCGCTGCTCGTGACCGCTGCCTTTTCGCAGCGCCGCAAGTTGCTGCGCCACACGCTGGGGCGCTGGATCGAGGCGCAGGACCTGCAAACGGATTTCAACCTGCAGCGCCGCGCCGAAGAAGTGCCTCTGGCCGAGTACCTGGCGCTGGCGCGGTTGACTGCATCACCACAGGCCTGAAAAGAAAGCGGCCCTCGCGGGCGAGGGCCGATGCAGCGTCAGCGGATGCTGACCCTGACGATCACGCGGCGTTGAGCCACGCAGCCGTGTCAAAGGCGCTGCTCATCATCGGCATGTTCATGCCAAAGTTGGGGTTGGTGCCGTTCTTGGGCACCACCTTCACCGCCGGCTTGGGCGCTGCGGTCGTCGCTGTCGGGGCCACCTCAGTAGCCCGCTCCCATGACCCTGTTTCTTGGGAGCGGGCTACTGAAAAGAATAGAAGCACCTGAACGGTATTCGTCGTTCGCCCCAGTACTCGGCGGCGTCGCGGAAGACCTCCAGCAATTGCTCGCGTGCTTCGCGGTCGAAACGCGCGTTGTCGGGCAACTGCTCCAGCACCACCACAAAGCCTGGCTGCGGGCCCGACTTGTGGACCAGATCGGTCATGCAGTCGAACAATGCGTCAAGGTTCTTGCCGAAGTGCGCCGGGAAGGTGAACGCGGCAGCGATGCCGTCAAGCACGTCCTGTTTGGACTGCGCGCTGGACAGGTTGGCGTACAGAAAGTGCTGTCCGGCGGCGTCAGCCGAGGACATCAGATCGTCAACCCGGTAGGCCCGAATGGCCTGCACGAGGTTGGGGCGGATGGTCTGCAACTCCATGGTCGCGATCCTCCTTGTTGGGCAG
>JANNGN010000253.1:0-3092 GCA_031403895.1 Rubrivivax sp.
AGCAGGATGGGCAGCACTCATGGTGAACCTGAGATGTGAAATGGCGAGAGTCGCAGCTTAGGTCCGGCAGGGCGGAACCGGATTCGGAAATTGCGGTGGCTGCCGGAGAATCATCCACCATGGACCCTGCCGACCCCGCCGACTCCAGCCAAGCGCGCAGCGACCGCGGCCTGGACAAGATCGACCGCCGCATCCTGCGCGTGCTGCAGGCCGATGGGCGCATCAGCAACCTGAAGCTGGCCGAAGAAGTTCACCTGTCGCCCACCGCCGTGCTGGAACGCGTGAAGCGCCTGCACCGCGAAAACTACATCCTCGGCTACGAGGCGCGGCTGAACCCGGTCAAGCTGGGCGCGGGCCTCTTGGTGTTTGTGGAAATCCTGCTCGACCGCACCGTACACGACGTGATGGACACCTTCAAGGCCGCCGTCCAGGTGCGCCCCGAGATCCTGGAAGCACACCTGGTGGCCGGCGGTTTTGACTACCTGCTGAAGACCCGCGTGGCCGACATGGCGGCCTACCGCCAATTCATCGGCAGCGTGATCTGGACCCTGCCCGGCGTGCGCGAAACGCGCACCTATGCGGTGATGGAAGAGGTGAAGAACTCTTCGCTGCTGCCGGTGTAGCGGCCACCTTCGGCGGCCTCGATGCAGCGCTGTGCTGGGTGCCCAGTGCAGCGCTCAGTGCAACGGTGCGCGCCGCGCCGCCAGCCACTCGCCCGCCGCAGCTTCCGACAACGGCGTTGACAGGTGAAAGCCCTGGCCCAGTTCGCAGCCCAGCTCGCGCAGCTGCTCCATCTGGTCGGCGGTTTCAATGCCCTCGGCCACCACCGCCTTGCGCAGCGTGCTGCCCAGTTGCACGATGGCCGCGACCACCGCCGCGTCGTCGGAATTGCGCTTCAGCCGGTGCACGAATGTGCGGTCGATCTTCAGGCTGTCGATGGGCAGGCGGCTCAGGTGGCTCAGGCTCGAATAGCCGGTGCCGAAGTCATCCACCGCCAGCCGCACGCCCAGGTGGCGCAATGCGGCCAGCGTCTGCAGCGCGCTGCCGATGTGGGACATCAGGATGTCCTCGCTCAGCTCCAGCGTCAGGTGTTCAGCCCGCAGGCCGGCTTCGACGATGGCGCGGCTGACGCGCGCCACCAGCGCCGGGTGCGCCAGGTCGTGCGCCGACAGGTTGATGCTCATCGTCAGCTCGGCCAGTTCGGGGCTGGACAGTTGCCACTGGCGCAGTTGGCGGCAGGCGCAGTGCAGCACGAAGTCGCTCACCTGCAGCATCAGCCCGGCTTCTTCGGCAATGGGCAGGAACGAGGTCGGCTGCAGCATGTCGCCGCTGGGGTGCTGCCAGCGCACCAGGGCTTCGAAGCCGGTCAAGGGGTTGCTGCCCGGCGTGGCCGCGCCGAGCTTGAAGAGCGGCTGATAGACGACCGACAACTCACCCTTGGCGATGGCCTGGCGCAGTTCACCTTCCAGCCGCAACCGCGCCGACACCGCCGCGTGCAGGCTGCTGTCAAAGACGGCAAATCGCGCCTTGCCTTCGTGCTTGGCCTTGTACATGGCGGTGTCGGCGTCGCGCAGCACGGCCTCGGCGTTGTCGTAGGCAAAGGCGCTGAAGGTGATGCCGATGCTGGCACTGGCCATCAGCTCATGCCCGGCCACCACGAAGGGGCGGCGCAGCGCGTCCATCAGGCGCTCGGCCAGCACGACCGCGTCGCGCTCGTGTTCGATGTGCTCGGCCAGGATCGCAAATTCGTCGCCGCCCAGCCGCGCCACGGTGTCGCCCGGGCGCAGCTTTTCCTGCAGCCGCCGCGCCAGTTGCTGCAGCAGCTCATCACCAACGTTATGCCCCAGGCTGTCATTGACGAGCTTGAAGCGGTCGAAGTCCAGGAACATCACCGCCCAGACGTGCAGCGGGTCGGCCTTGCTGCGCGACACCGCGCCGGCCAGGCATTCCAGGAAGCGGCGCCGGTTGGGCAGGCCGGTGAGGCCGTCGTGGAAAGCCATGTGCGCCAGGCCCGCTTCGGCGCTGCGGCGGACGCTGACGTCCTGCGCTTGCAAGATCAGGCACGGGGTTTCTGCATCGGGTTCACTGAAGAAACTGCAGTGCAGCGCCAGCCAGACGGTGCTGCCGTCGGCGTGCTGGCAGCGCAGTTCTGCAGCAAAGGCTTCGAATTCCCGGACCTTGCCGTCGCTGCTGGCAAGACCGAGCTGGCGTTCCATGCGCAAGCGGTCATCGGGCAGCAACAGGGCCTGGAAGCTCAGGCCGTCCAGCAAGTCTTCAGTGCGGCCCAGCAGTGCGCACAGCGCCGGGTTGGCCTGCAGGATGCGGCCGTCAAAGGCCAGCAGTGCCATGCCGATCGAGGCGTGCGTGAAGGCGCTGTGAAAGCGCCGCTCGCTGGCTTGAAGTTCACGCAGGTGGCGCAGGGCGGCCTGCGCTTCGTGCGCGGCCAGCTTGGCTTCGTGCGCGGCCGCTTCCATGCTGGCTTCGCCCAGGCGCACGGCTGCTTCCTGTTGCTTGAAGTAGAAGTGCAGCGTCAGCAGCAGCAGCGCCAGCAACGGCACCATCACCAGCAGCGCGGCCAGACCCTGCTGCTGGTAGCTCAGGAACAGCAGCGTGGCCAGGCTGGCGCTGCCGGCATAGGCCAGGCCGACCCAGCGGAAGCTGCTGACAAGGCCGGCAGGCTGCAGAAACGGTTCACCGCGTTTGAGCTGCAGCACACCCGCCACGAGTGCCGCGTTGACCAGGAAGTACAGCGCTGAAAAGGCCATCGCCGCTGCCAGCAGCAGCGCTGCACTGTCCTGTCCGTGGGCTGCCAGCCAGGGCAACGCGGCTTGCAGCATCAGCCCGGCGGCCAGCATGGCCAGCACCGCCGAGGCCGGGCTGAAGAGCCGGCTTGTCCAGCGCCCGGATGTGCGGCACGCACCGACAAAGGCCTCCAGCGCAGCCACCACAGCAGCGGCGGCCGGGCCCAGCATCAAGAGCACCAGAAAGATGAAGATCTCGCCAGCGGCATAACTGTTGCGGGTGCCCGGCACGCGCACCGGGAAAAGGCCGGCGGCAATGGCCAGCAGCGCCGCCACGGCCACCGGCAGCCA
>JANNGN010000254.1:0-11880 GCA_031403895.1 Rubrivivax sp.
CACTGTCTTGCTGACCGTAGAAAAACTGAAGGAGAAAGAGCGAAGGCAGAAAGCCGAGGTCACGCTGCACGTCAAAGGGCGCGACATCTTCGTCGAGCAGTCGCATGAAGACCTCTATGCCGCCATCGACCAGTTGATGGACAAGCTCGACCGCCAGGTCGTGCGCCACAAGGACCGCCTGCAGAACCACCACCACGAGTCGCCCAAGCGGCAGACCGTCAGCGTGCCCTGATTCCACCGCCGACATTTTGAAACGGCCCCTGACAGGGCCGTTTTGCATAGCAGAACAGGGTCCAGGCCAGACTGTTGCTGCGGCACTGCAAGAAACCACACTGGCACCTGTTTCGGGGCCTCGCGCCGGTGCTGCGCTGCGGGGGCGGTTGCTATCATGTCCGCTTGATGTAAATGCTTCATTCGCCGGGTTTCCAAATGTGCCCGCGCGAAGAGAAATGGTCCGATGAACCGACTCGCCGCCATCCTGCCCACCAGCAACGTGCTGGTGAACGTGGACGCCACCAGCAAGAAACGTGTCTTTGAGCAGGCTGGACTGCTGTTTGAAAACCAGCACGCCATTGCACGCGGCACCGTCACCGACAACCTGTTTGCGCGTGAACGCCTGGGCTCCACTGGCCTGGGTCATGCGGTGGCCATTCCGCACGGCCGCATCAAGGGCTTGAAGAACCCGCTCGCCGCCGTGGTGCGCGTGTTGCATCCGATTCCATTCGACGCGCCTGATGATGAATCAGTGGAGCTGCTGATCTTTCTGCTCGTGCCCGAGGCCGCCACCCAGCGCCACCTGGAAATCCTGTCTGAAATCGCCGAGATGCTGTCCGACCGCGAACTGCGCGAACGCCTGAAGACCGAGCCCGACGCGGCGGCCTTGCACAAGCTGATTGCCGACTGGGAACCGCTCAAATCTGTCGCCTGAACCCATGACAGCGACGCGGCGCAGCGCACCATGAAACCCACATCGATCAGCGCCGAGGCGCTTTTCGAGGCGCACCGCGAGGCGCTGCACTGGGAGTGGGTCGCTGGCCACGCCCACCCCGAGCGCCGTTTCGACGACGCTGCTGTGCGCGACGCGCGTTCGGCCGCCGACCTGGTGGGCTATCTCAACTACATCCACCCCTACCGCGTGCAGATCGTCGGCCGGCGCGAGGTGGCTTACCTCACCGAAGCCACGTCAGACGACCTGGAGCGGCGCATCTCGCGCATCGTGACGCTGGAGCCGCCGGTGCTGATCGTGGCCGACGGCCAAGCCGCGCCCGAACGCCTGGTGGCGATGTGCGACCGCGCCGAGATCCCGCTCTTCGTGACGCAAGAATCTGCCGGCCACGTCATCGACCTCGTGCGCGGCTACCTGGGCCAGCATTTCGCCGACCGCACCACGCGCCACGGCGTCTTCATGGACATCCTGGGCCTGGGGGTGCTGCTGACCGGCGAGTCGGGCCTGGGCAAGAGCGAACTCGGGCTCGAACTGGTGTCGCGCGGCCACGGCCTGGTGGCCGACGACGCGGTGGACATTTTCCGCACCTCGCAAACTTCGCTTGAGGGCCGCTGCCCGGCGCTGCTGCAAAACCTGCTGGAAGTGCGCGGCATCGGCCTGCTCGACATCAAGGCCATCTTTGGCGAGACGGCGGTGCGCCGCAAGATGCGCCTGAAGCTCATCGTGCATTTGGTGCGCAAAGAGACGATGGAGCGCGAATTCGAACGCCTGCCCTACGAGCCGCTGTTTGAGGACATCCTGAGCCTGCCCGTGCGCAAGGTCGTGATTGCGGTGGACGCCGGGCGCAACCTGGCGGTGCTGGTGGAAGCGGCGGTGCGCAACACGGTGCTGCAGCTACGCGGCATCGACACCTACCAGGAATTCATCAAGCGCCACCAGGCGGCGATGGAGCAGGGCGACAACGACTGAGCGGCCTTGCAACGCGCCGTCACTTGACGCGGTGTTCGCAGTTCGGCTTGGTGCAGCGCGCGTACAGCGCCAGCGAATGTTCCTGCAGCTCGAAGCCGCATGACACCGCCACTTCGCGCTGGCGCTGTTCGATCTGGGCATCAAAAAACTCTTCCACGCGGCCGCAGTCCAGGCACACCAGGTGGTCGTGGTGCTGGCCTTCATTCAGTTCGAACACGGCCTTGCCGCTTTCGAAATTGCTGCGCGACAGCAGCCCCGCCTGTTCAAACTGCATCAGCACGCGATAGACGGTGGCCAGGCCGATGTCGGCGCCTTCCATCAGCAGCGCCTTATACACATCCTCGGCCGTCATGTGGCGGCGCGTGGCGTGCTGGAAAATCTCCAGGATCTTGATGCGCGGCAGCGTGGCCTTCAGCCCGCTGCTCTTGAGTTCATCACCGTGCTTCAATCGCCTCTCCTGCCCGGGTGGCGCGGCATCGGCCCGGCTGGCCTGCCCCGCTAGAATCTGGCGATGATAGTCATCCACCACTGCGCGTGGTGACTCACCAGCCCCTACCCGCTGCCTGCCTTGCCGCCTGCTCCTACTGCCAGCCCCGGACCACCCATGCGCCGATTCCTGCTCCTCACCTGCGCCCTCGCGGCCGGCCCGCAGCTCACGGGCTGCGAATCATTGCAGCGCACCGACAGCTTCCTGGGCTTCATCACGCCCTACCGCATCGACATCGTGCAGGGCAACGCCATCACCAGGGAGCAGGCCGCGCTCATCAAGCCGGGCCTGACACGCCTGCAGGTGCGCGACGTGCTGGGCACGCCGCTGGTGGCCGACCCCTTCCACGCCAATCGCTGGGACTACATCTTCACGCTGCGCCGCCCCGGCACCGACGTGCAACGCCGCAGCGTGGTGGTGATGTTCGACGGCGATGTCGTCAAGTCCATTGAAGCGCCCGAGCTGCCGTCCGAGCGCGAATTCGTAGCCTCCATCAGCCGCTTCAAGGACCCGCGCGCGCCCAAGCTGGAACTGAGCGAAGACGAGCGCAAGGCGCTGCCGATGCCGGTGCGCCGTGAAGCCCCACCCGCCGAGCCCGTGGGCCCCGTGCGCGAGTACCCGCCGCTTGAGCAGAGTTGAACCAGTACGCCAACCCAGAGGTATCGAAACATGGTGAAACCGATGGATTCGCGTCGATGGCTAGGCGCAAAGCGCAGCGATACCCTTAGGTATCGCGAGCATTTGCAACACGGCCCAAGGGCCTGCCATCGGCGTGAAGACGCGGTTTCACGTTTCGATATCTCTGGGTTGGCGTACTAACAGGCGCTGCGGTGCTGAACATTGCCATCGCTGGCGCCTCGGGCCGCATGGGCCGCATGCTGGTGCAAGCCGTGCTGGCGGACGCTGCACTGCGTCTCTCGGGTGCGCTGGACGTGGCGGGCAGCCCCGCACTGGGCCAGGACGCCGCAGCCGCACTGGGCGCGCACAGCGGCGTGCTCATCACCGCCGACCTGCGCACCGGTCTGGCCGGCGCCGACGTGCTGATCGACTTCACGCGCCCCGAAGGCACGCTGGCGCATCTGGCCGTGTGCCGCGATCTGGGCGTGCGCGCCGTCATCGGCACCACCGGCTTCACGCCGCAGCACAGAGCCGAAATCGCGGCGCATGCGCAGCACATCGCCATCGTGCTGGCGCCCAACATGAGCGTGGGCGTGAACGTGATGCTCAAGTTGCTGGAGGCGGCGGCGCGCGCGCTGGGTGAGGACTACGACATCGAAGTCATCGAAGCCCACCACCGGCACAAGGTTGACGCGCCCAGCGGCACGGCGCTCGCCATGGGCGAAGCGGTGGCACGCGGCCGCGGCGTGGACCTGGCTGCGCAAGGCATCTACACGCGCCATGGCCACACCGGCGAACGCGCGCGCGGCAGCATCGGATTTGCCGCAGTGCGCGGCGGCGACATCGTGGGCGAACACACGGTGATGTTTGCCGGCACCGGCGAGCGCATCGAGATCAGCCACAAGAGCAGCAGCCGCGCCAACTACGCCGAAGGCAGCCTGCGCGCGGCGCATTTCTTGGCAGGCCGCGGGCCGGGTCTGTACGGCATGGCCGACGTGCTCGGGCTGTAGGTCACCGTGCAAGGCCTGACACAGTTCTGGACCAGCACCGACGGCGTCGGCCGCGCGGTGGCGCTGTTGCTGCTGGCGATGTCGGTGTCGGCGTGGGTGTTGATCCTGTGGAAAGGCTGGGTGCTCCAGCGCGCGGCGGCCGACATAACGCGCGCCGTGCCGGCATTCTGGGACGCCGCCAACCTCGACGACGGCCGCAAGCGGCTGGCCGCGCTGGACCGCGAGAAGGTGCTGCAACCGCTGCTGGCCGCTGCCGTTGCCAAGCCCACCGCGCTAACGCTGGAAGCCAGTGGCCGCACCGAGTCGCAGCTGACGCGCCGCCTGCGCGACGCGCTGCACCAGGGCCTGGCGCACTTGCAGTTTGGCCAGGTGCTGCTGGCGTCGATCGGCAGCACCGCCCCTTTCGTGGGCCTGTTCGGCACCGTCTGGGGCATTTACCACGCGCTCGTGGGCATGGCTGCGGCGGGCAGCATCACGATCGACAAGGTCAGCGGGCCGATCGGCGAGGCACTCATCATGACCGCCGCCGGCATTGCCGTTGCCGTGCCCGCCGTGCTGGCCTTCAACGTCTTTGGCAAGTGGGTGTCGGCCTGTGAAGCCGAACTGGAAGGCTTCGCGCACGATCTGCGCGAAATCATGGCGCCCCCGAGCTCACCTCGTTCGCTACCCCCCGAGGGGGCTCGCTCCGGCCCGGGAGACCCGGATCCGTTGCGGGTGCTGGAGCGTTGACCATGGCCTTCGGTCGCCTCGAACGCAACCCCGCCTCGCAGCCCATGAGCGAGATCAACATGACGCCGCTGATCGACGTGATGCTGGTGCTGCTGGTGATCTTCATCATCACCGCGCCGCTGATGACCAGCAGCCTGAAGCTCGACCTGCCGAAGGCGGCATCCGCCAGCCCCAGCGACGCACCGGCCTTCGTCGCACTGGCCATCGACAGCGAAGGGCGCCTGTTCCTGGGTGAGCAGCCGCTGGACCCGGCGCGCGCCCGTGAACTGGTGGCCGCCCGCGTGCGCGACGCCGCGCGCCGCGACCCAGGCGCGGAGGTGCAGTTGCGCGCCGACAGCCGCGTGCCCTATGGCCGCGTGGCTGAACTCATCGGCTGGGTGCAGGAAGCGGGCTTGAGCCGCATCGGCTTTGTGACGGAAGCTGCAACACCGGCGCCTATCAAGTAGCGCTCCCTACAATCGGCGGATGAACGAAAAGTACATCCCCGCCGAAGTCGAAGCCGCTGCCCAGGCGCACTGGGAAAGCACCCAGGCCTATCGCGTCAGCGAAGACAGCACGGCGCCGAAGTTTTACGCCTGCAGCATGCTGCCCTACCCCAGCGGCAAGCTGCACATGGGCCATGTGCGCAACTACACCATCGGCGACATGATGGGGCGCTACCTGCGCATGAAGGGCATGAACGTGCTGATGCCGATGGGCTGGGACGCCTTCGGCCTGCCGGCCGAAAACGCGGCCATGGACAACAACGTGCCGCCGGCGCAGTGGACGCGCACCAACATCGCCGACATGAAGGCGCAGATGAAGCCGCTGTCGCTGGCCTTCGACTGGAGCCGTGAACTCGCCACCTGCGACCCCAGTTATTACAAGTGGAACCAGTGGTTCTTTCTGAAGCTGCTGGAAAAGGGCATCGCCTACAAGAAGACGCAAATCGTCAACTGGGACCCAGTGGACCAGACCGTGCTCGCCAACGAACAGGTGGTGGACGGCCGCGGCTGGCGCAGCAACGCCATCATTGAGAAGCGCGAGATTCCGGGCTACTACCTGGCCATCACGCAGTACGCCGACGAGTTGCTGGCGGGTGTCAACGACACCACGCATCCGCACTACCTCGAAGGCTGGCCCGAACGGGTGCGGCTGATGCAGGAACACTGGATCGGCAAGAGCGAAGGCGTGCGCTTTGCCTTCACGCACCAGATTCGCGGCGCTGACGGCAAGCTGATTGAGGACGGGCGGCTGCACGTCTTCACGACGCGCATCGACACCCTGATGGGCGTGACCTTTTGCGCCGTCGCACCAGAACACCCGTTGGCCACGCACGCGGCGCGGTCCGACACCAAGCTGGCCGCCTTCATCGAAGAATGCAAAAAGGGCGGTACGACGGAAGCCGAACTCGCGCTGCGCGAGAAGGTCGGCCTGCCGCTGGGCCTGAACGTCAAGCACCCGATCACGGGCGACACGCTGCCGGTGTGGGTGGGCAATTACGTGCTGATGAGCTACGGCGACGGCGCCGTGATGGGTGTGCCGGCACACGACGAGCGCGACTTCGCATTCGCCAAGAAGTACGGCATCGACATGCTGCAAGTCATTCACATCGACGGTGAACACTTCCACTACGAGCACTGGCAGGACTGGTACGCCGACAAGCAAAGCGGCGTCACCATCAACAGCGGCAACTTCAGCGGCCTGCATCACAAGGTGGCGGTCAACGCCATCGCCCAGGCGCTGCAAACGCTGGGCCTGGGTGACAAGCAGACCACCTGGCGCTTGCGCGACTGGGGCATCAGCCGCCAGCGCTACTGGGGCACGCCGATCCCGATCATCCATTGCGACGCGTGTGGCAGCGTGCCGGTGCCCGAGAAGGACCTGCCCGTATTGCTGCCCGAAGACCTGGTGCCGGTTGGCAGCGGCAACCCGCTCCAGCATTGCGCGTCGTTCCTGAACGTGGCCTGCCCCGAGTGCGGCAAGCCCGCGCGGCGCGAGACCGACACCATGGACACCTTTGTCGATAGCGCCTGGTATTACATGCGCTACTGCTGCCCCGGCAGCGACGACAGCATGGTGGACGCGCGCAACGACTACTGGATGCCGATGGACCAGTACATCGGCGGCATCGAACACGCGGTGCTGCACCTGCTGTACGCCAGGTTCTGGACCAAGGCCATGCGCGACCTGGGCCTGGTGAAGTTCAGCGAACCCTTCACCAAACTCTTCACGCAGGGCATGCTGCTGAACGAAAGCTTTTATCGTGCAGAGCCCGGCGCCAAGACGCGGTGGTTCTACCCGAGCGAAGTCGAGGTGATCTACGACGACAGGGGTCAGCCCACCGGCGCCACGGCACGCGCCGACGGACTGCCGGTGATGTTGGGCGGCATCGAGAAGATGTCCAAGAGCAAGAACAACGTTGTCGAACCGAAGGAAATCATCGCCAAGTTCGGCGCCGACACCGCGCGCGTGTTCACGATGTTTGCCGGCCCACCGGACCAGAGCGCGGCCTGGTCCGATTCAGGCGCCGAGGGCTCGTTTCGCTTTCTGCGCCGGCTGTGGTCTGCCGGGGTGCGGGTGCAGCCGCTCCTGCTGAACGCTGCCACATCATTCGAAGGTTTGACTGCGGCCGCTGCCACGCTGCGGCGCGAGGTACACCTGCTGCTGCGCCAGGTCAGCCACGACTACGACAGGATGCAATACAACACCGTGGTGTCGGGTGCGATGAAGATGCTCAACGCCATCGACGACGCCAAGCTGGCTGGTCAAGGCAGTGACGCCGCCGCCTTGCAGGAAGCCTTCGGCATCCTGCTGCGCACGCTCTACCCGGCCGCGCCGCACATCACCCACGTGCTGTGGGAACAGCTGGGCTACGCGGCGCGCCACGGCGAAATCATCCAGGCGCCCTGGCCGGTGGTCGATGAAGACGCGCTGCTGCAGGACGAGATCGAACTCGTGCTTCAGGTCAGCGGCAAGCTGCGCGGCACGATTCGCGTCAGCGCCACGGCAGACCGCGCCACCATCGAGGCAGCGGCCTTGGCGTCGCCCGAATTCCTTCGCTTCAGCGAAGGCAAAGCGGCGAAGAAGGTGGTGGTGGTGCCTGGTCGGGTGGTCAATGTCGTCGTCTGAGCGGCGCCTGCTGCTGCTGGCGCTGGCCGGCGTTGGCGCCAGTCTCACGCTCGGCGCTTGTGGTTTTGACCTGCGCCAGCCCGCACGTGTGTCCTTCAGCAGCATCGCGCTGGTTGGCTTTGCGCGCCGTTCTCCGCTGGCCGATGAACTCAAGCGGCAACTGCAAAAACAGGTGCCTGTGCTGGACGCACCTGACAAGGCCGACGTGGTGCTGCAGGCGCTGGACGATGTGCGCGAAAAGAGCGTTGTTGCGTCCACTGCCGTGGCGCAAGTGCGTGAAGTGCAATTGCGCCTGAAGTTCAACTTCCGCGCCCGCACGCCGGCCGGGCGTGAACTGATTGCGCGCGCCGAGTTGCTGGTCTCGCGCGACCTGAGCTACAGCGAAACCGCCGCCCTGGCCAAGGAACACGAAGAGGCTGAGCTGTACCGCGAGATGCAGTCCGACATCGTTGCGCAGGTGCTGCGCCGGCTGGCTGCTGTCACGGTCTAGCGCGGTGCAGTTGCGCCCTGAACAGCTTGACGCCGCGCTTGCACGCGGCCTGAAGCCGCTGTACACGATCCACGGCGACGAGCCGCTGCTGGCGCAAGAAGCGGCCGATGCCATCCGCGCCGCAGCACGTGCGGCCGGCTACAGCGAACGCCAGGTCTTCACCGTCAGCGGCGCGCACTTCGACTGGAGCGCCGTGCTTGGCGCGGCGCAGGCGATGAGCCTGTTCGCTGAGCGCCAGCTGATCGAAATCCGCATCCCCGGCGGCAAGCCCGGCAAGGACGGCTCCGACGCGCTGCAACGCTATTGCGCGCACTTGCCCGACGAGGTGCTGACGCTCGTCACGCTGCCCAAACTCGACTACAGCCAAGCCAAGGCGACGTGGTTCAACGCGCTCGACGCCGCCGGCGTGACGCTGCGCGTGGAGACACTCGCGCGCCACCTGCTCCCGGCCTGGCTGGCACAGCGTCTGGCGGGCCAGAACCAGCGCGTGCGCCCGGGTGAAGAAGGCGAACGCACGCTGGCGTTTTTTGCCGACCGCATCGAAGGCAACCTGCTCGCTGGGCACCAGGAACTGCAGAAGCTCGCGCTGCTGCACGCCCCCGGCGAACTGGGCTTCGCGCAGGTGGAAAGCGCCGTGCTCAACGTCGCGCGCTATGACGTGGCCAAGCTCAGCGACGCCATCTGGGGCGGCCAGACCGCACGCGCGCTGCGCGTGCTGGACGGCCTGCAAGCCGAAGGCGAGGCCGCCGTGCGCGTGCACTGGACGCTGGCCGAGGACATCCGCGCGCTGGCGCGCGCACACGCCGCGCTGCAGTCCGGCAAGCCCTTGCCACTGGCGATCAAGAGCTCGGGCGCCTGGGGTCAGAAGGAAAAAATGCTCGAACGCGTGTTGCCGCTTTTTGCTGACCAACAGGTGGCGTTTCTGCTCGACGCAGCCAGCATCTGCGACGGCATTGCCAAAGGCCTGAAACACCCCGACTGGCCGCACGAGCCGTGGGCTGCGTTGCGTCGCTGGATGCTGGCGATGCTGGAGGTGAGTGCGGCGAAAGGCCGTGGCGGTCTGCGGTTGGCGCTGCGGGTCTGAACAACGTCGCTCAGTACCCGCGTTCGCGATCCACCCCATGCAGGATTTCGCCGCCGTCGCGGCAGGCGCGCAGGTTCGCCACCGCCACCGCCGCTGCGCTGCGCGCGTCGGTGCCGGCTGCGGCGTGCGGCAGCATCGTCACGCGCGGGTGCTGCCAGTACGGATGGCCGGCAGGCAAGGGTTCGATGTGGAACACGTCCAGCACCGCGTGGCGCAGGTGGCCGCTGTCCAGCGCCGCCAGCAGATCGGCATCGACGACATGCGCGCCACGCCCCAGGTTCACCATGCTGGCCTGCGGCGGCAGCGCAGCGAAGAATCGGTGGTCGAGCAGGCCGCGCGTTTCGTCGGTCAGCGGCAGCAGGTTGACGACGATGTGTGCCCGCGCCAGCAAGGGCGTCAGGTCCGTGCCGTCGCGCCGCCAGGTGCTGAGCGCGTAGCCCTGCTGCGCGATGCGCGCGGCGGCGGCGCGCCCCATCTGGCCCTGTCCCAGCACCAGCACGCGCACGTCGTCGGCACGGCGCTGCGCGTGTATGCGCCACTCGCGCTGGCGTTGGCGCTTGGCGTAGGCGAAGAAGCCTCGGTGCAGCGAGAGCACGGCCCACAGCGCGGTCTCTGCCATGGCGGCACTCATCGCTGGGTCAACCATGCGCGCGATGGGCACTCCGGCGGGCAGCGTGGTGTCAGCCAGCAGCCGGTCCACGCCGGCCCACAGGCTCTGGATCAGGCGCAGCGCAGGCAGGCCTTGCAGGCTGCCAGGCGCAGGGTTGGCGACAACGGCGGCCTGCACGCTGGCGGGCGCGGCGTGTGCGGCGGGCAAGTCCAGCCACAGGGCTTCTGGCATGGCAGCGGACAGTGCGGCGAACCACTCACTTCGATCGTCAGCTCGCAAGTCGCCACACAGCAGCACCTTCATGCCGTGGCCTCTTGCAGCAGGCGCTGCAGCGCAGCGGCCACGGTTGCAGCGCGTACGGCGTCGCGGTCGCCGCCCAGTTGCAGCAACTCGGCGTGTACCTGCCGCGCCGTGCCCCAGGCCAGCCAGACGGTGCCCACAGGCTTGCCCGGCACCGCACCGCCGGGGCCGGCGATGCCGGTGACTGCCACGGCCAGCGTCGCGTGTGAGCGCTGCAAAGCGCCCTGCACCATGGCCCGCGCCACGGCCTGGCTGACGGCGCCCTGTGCAGCGATCAGGACGGCGTCCACACCCAGCATCTCGCTCTTCGCTTCGTTGCTGTAGGTCACGAAACCACGCTCGAACCAGTCGCTAGCCCCCGCCGGCGCGGTGCAGGCGGCGGCGATCAGGCCCCCGGTGCAGCTCTCGGCGGCCACCAGTTGCCAGCCCTTGCGCCGCAGTGCATCGGCCAGCAGCAGCACGGTGGGCTCGAAACTCAGGATGTCCACAGCCTCGCTCCCAGCGCCATCACCAGCAGCGTACACAGCGCCGCCACCAGGTCGTCGAACAAAATCCCAAAACCTTGGCGCCAGCCGATGGCCTGGCCGGGCTGCAGCTTGAAGCGCCGGTCGGCCCAGCCCACCGGGCCGGGCTTGGCGGCGTCGAAATAGCGGAAGAGGCCGAACGCGACCGCCTGCACCCACCAGGGCGCGGGCATCAGCAGCCAGAGCACGATCCAGAACGCCAGCACCTCGTCCCAGACGATGGCGCCGGGGTCGGCCGTGCCCATGTGCTGCGCCGTGCGCGTGCAGGCCCACAGGCCGACGACGCCACTGGCGGCGATAAGCCAGCCCCACTGCGCCGCGCCGAGCCAGTTGCTGAGCACCAGGAACGCGACCCAGGCCCACAGCGTGCCCACGGTGCCCGGGGCTTTGGGCGACAGGCCGCTGCCGAAACCCAGCGCCAACCAGTGCGCGGGGTGGCGCAGCATGAATGCGGCCGAGGCACGCGTGGCGGGGGAGCCGGGAATGACGGTCATCACGCGAAGTGGTCGAAGCCACGCAGCGTTAGCTCGAGTTCCCGCCCCGCGCCGTCCACCACGCTCAAGCCCGCGCCCGCCGTGATGAGGCCGCAGCGCGTCACCGCCACACCCGCCTGCCGCGCCGCAGCCAGCACCTCGGCGTGTCGTGAAGGCGCTGCCGTGAACAGCAACTCGTAGTCGTCGCCACCGGCCAGCAAACACTCGTGCTGCAGCGCCAGCGGCAACGCCGCCATGTCGGCACTGCGCGGCAAGGCATCGACATCGACCCGTGCCGCCACGCCCGAGCGTTGCAGCACATGGACGAGGTCACCGACCAGGCCATCGCTCAAGTCGATGGCGCTGCTGGCCACACCGCGCAGCGCGCGGCCGAGCGCCACGCGCGGCTGTGGCAATTCCATCGCGAGGCGCACGCGCTCGAAGGCATCGCCAGGCAGGCTGACGCGGCCGCGAAAGACTTCCAGCGCCAGCCGTGCATCACCCAGCGTGCCGCTGACCCACAGCGCGT